>JAYVZU010000092.1:0-7114 GCA_043783075.1 Rhodanobacteraceae bacterium | reverse complement strand
CACAGTCGGGAACTGCAACAGTCCGCATACATGCCGACGACTTTACCGCCGAGAACATCACCATCCAGAATGACTTCTATCGCAGCCACAAAGTGGACGAGAAGAGTTCCGGAGCACCGGCTCTAAGTGTGACGGGCGATCGTAACGTCTTTCACAATCTTCGTCTGCTCGGAGATGCGGGCACACTGTACCTGAGCACAACGAATTGTCTCGCCACGTCGCCATCCTGCGATCCCGCGCGGAGCTACTTTTCAAAGACCTATATCTCCGGAAATTTTGGATTCATTCAAGGCGACGGTACCGCCTACTTCGATGACTGTGAGCTTCACTCCAACGATCACGCTGGCGGCGGGTTTATCACCGCGCAGGGCAAGCACTACGCGGCGCAGAACAGCTTATTTGTCTTCCGCAACTGCCGCCTCACCGCTGACGCTTCCGTGACGAATGTTGCCCTGGGCAACCCGTGGCGCGACTTCGCAAATGTGGTATTCCTGAACCCACAAATTGGATCTCACATTGCTTCCCCAGCCTGGCGCGAGTGGCAGCAGGGGACCACACATCGGCTGGATACGGCGTTCTTCCGCGTCTACAAACCTACTGGACCGGGCGCAGCAACAACCAGCCCGCAGCTTAGTGTTCAGGAAGCTAGTCGCTATATGCCGCGTGATGTTCTAAATGGCAAAGACAAGTGGAACCCAACGAGCGCAAAGTAACTCAGCCAGCCAGACCCTCGAAAAGGCTAGTCATCTGCCGGCTCGGTCCGACCTCGGATGAAGTCACAAGCAGATAGTGCTCCGTGTGTCCAAGCTTCTCGAAGAGTTCTTTGGTCGGCTCCATCAGCGGTGCCTGAGAGACGTATTTGCAGAAGGCATCATGCTTCCGTCCCATGACCGAGCGGATATCCAGCGAGATGCTCCACGGCGCAGGGATGGGCGCGGGACGGCCCTCCAGGAAGAAACACGTCGTGAGGTGGCAGAGACGCTGCGCATCGTGAACTTCGCCGAACTGCGGAAAGCGTTTTGGCGACGCCGCCAATGGAATGCAACGCTCGTGAATGCTGAGACCATGGAGTGATCCGGATACGTATTGACTGCTCCGTTGCTGCCAAACGTCAGCACAACGTCTGGCTTGAACTCGCGCATCTTCGCGACAAGACGTCCAGCCGCCGCAGAGAAATCTGAGAACTCAAGCTGCCCATCCTGATAGTCCCACAGCTCACAAAGGCTTACCCCGAGCACCTTGCAAGAAGCGGCAAACTCTTTGCTCCGCACCTAACCAAGCTCTGCCGAAGTCTGTGCATCGCCGCGATTCGCGGCTGCCTGACCATCCGTGAGCCAGACAACCTGCGTCTCCACATCTTGTTCCGACGCCAGCGCCAGCGCGCCACCGAAGGAAAAACACTCGTCGTCGGGGTGAGCGACGGCGCATCGCAGCTTCCGGCTTAAGCGAAGGCCTCCGATCTGGAAATCTCGCCTACCGGAGCAAAGCTCCGCCGATGCTGGGGCAATGGCCCATACTCCAGTAAAGCCCGCCGATGTTTTGCCGTGCCATAGCCTTTGTGCGAAGCCATCCCATACTGTGGGTGCCGCAGGTCGTACTCGCACATCAGGTTGTCGCGATAGACCTTGGCCACAACCGAAGCAGCAGCGATCGAAAGCGAAAGGGAATCGCCGTAGATCAACCTCGTCTGCGCACAAGAATGGTTCAGCAACATCGCGTCAATCAGCAGATGATCCGGCGTGATCGCAAGGCCATCGACTGCGGCCAGCATGGCAAGCCGGGTGGCCTGATAGATATTGACGCGGTCAATGGTCTCTGCGTCGATCTCGGCAACGCAAACTGCGATAGCCATCTCGCGAATCATTACGTCGAGCGTCTCGCGGTGTTTCTGAGTAAGCTTCTTCGAGTCGGTGAGACCGGCATCAGCAAGCGAGCCAAGCTGCTCCGGCAGTACTACAGCCGCCGCAACGACCGGCCCAAACAGCGCACCGCGACCAACCTCGTCGACTCCGGCAATCACCGTCGCGCCACGCAGCCGGAGCGCCTGTTCGTGGGCATCAGAACATACCAGCTGCCTCAGCATCTTCTGCTTCGCCGCGGAAGATGCGAATTTCTTAGCCGGAATCCTGCGAGCGACTGCCATTCGCGTAGTTTACCGCGAAAGATGTTTTGACACTGATTTCCACAGGGGCCAGATAGCAGGTGCCAAGAAAAAGACCACGGCGGGAAGCCGTGGTCTCTCGAATAATTCAGAAAGCGTACGTTATGCGGTGACCTTGCGGGCAACTTCGGTAAGGCGGGCAGCCTTGCCGCGGAGACCACGGAGGTAGAAGAGCTTCGAGCGGCGGACTTCGTAAGAGCGAATCTTCTCGACCTTGTCCACAACCTTGGAGTTGAAGGGGAAGATACGCTCAACGCCCTGGCCAAAGCTCATCTTGCGGACGGTGAAGGTGCCCTGAGCGCCGCGACGGCATGCGATTACCATGCCCTCAAAAGCCTGAAGACGCTCTTTCTCGCCTTCCTTGATCTTGACCTGAACGCGAACAGTGTCGCCGGGAGCAAACGCGGGTAGATCGGTCCGCTCGAACTTCGCGGCCAGTTTCTGCATGATTGGATGGATTGACATAACAACTTTCCTGTTCAGAGATCGAGTCACTAGTCTACACCAAAATTGAGGTAAATGTTTACAGAAACGCTATTGCCCGAACAATGGGTGATGTGCGAGCCCTGATGACACACGCGCTGCCCCATTTCAGAGGCAGCGCCTGCACTTTCGGCTAGCGCCTCAGCATCCTTTCCAGCTGGGGCCGCACATTCGGTGCCAACTGCTCCAGTGCAATCCCCGGTAGCCGGGAGACCTCCGCAACCTCCAGCCCCGGCTGTTTCAGGAGTGAAACGCCTGGAGCCAGACGATCCGGCGCATTGGCCACCCGGTGCAGCGCGATGTGCAGGTTCGGCATCGCTGCAACGGAAATCTGCGCCTTCGGTACGCGCACAAAGAAGTTGAAGCTGGTCCTCTGCGTGAAGTGATGCTTTCCCTCCGGACCCGGTACATCCGCGTTGGCGAACGACCGGCTCACCCCCGCATCGAGCACCGAGCCCAGACCGATCTGCTGATCGCCAACCGTCGCCTCATACGCCAGACCGTTGGCGACCGTGCCCGGTATCGCCAGCGGCCCAGCCACCTCGTGTACACCGACAACCGATAAAACGCCGTTCTCGGAGTGCATCTCAATGCGAGCATAGCCATCTCCGGGGACGATTGGCGCCGGCACCGCCGATGTGCCTTGCTGCGGAGTGCCAGGAGCCCCCCCAGCCATGTATGGAGTTCGAGCCGGGTCGAAGGCCGCCATTTGGGTCGCTGCTCCGGATGCCCCAACTGCGGGCATCGCGGCGATCGTCATAGGAGGCAGTTGAGCTTGTTGCACGATGGTTTTTACGGCCCCGTAGGCTTCCATATCTGGAAAATTTGGGACGCGGAACGGGACGGCGGTTGCTATCTGCTCAACCGTCCCCCCATGAATGGGCTTGATGGTCGAGATATTGAGATCCTTGATGTCCATAATGTCTCTCCTTCTACCTTAGAAGTTGTGGCCGTACTTATAGTTGTGAATCCACCGATAGTAGATGCTGTCGAGCGTCCACGGGCCGGTGCTTCGCAGCATGCCAAACCAGTCGTGATTATGGACGAGCAGCGTATTCTTGCCGCTTCCTCCGGCATAGTGCGACGTTTCGAACTGATCCGCGGTGCCCAGATGCCAGCCGCCGATCCACGTCGTCGCATAGTCGCAGTGCAGCGCCAACCCTGTCGACATCATGCGCCCAAGGTAAACCGGCGACCAGTCCAGCGAGTTGAAGACCACCAGATCGGCCTTCCCGTCACCGTTCAGGTCTGCGATATAGTGCCGATCGTTCTTGCGCATCTGCCAACCCGGCGCATTCCCGTCGTAGCGGGCAGACATTGACAGTGACGTACCGTTGCTACGCAGCATCCCGAGGTAAGCCATCGACCACGCATCGCCGTTGAAGACGTACATATCGGCCTTGCCATCGCCATCGAAGTCGCCGACGAAGTGTTGATCCGTTGGACGCATCTGCCATCCCGGCATGTTGCCGTCGTACCGAGTCGTCATACTCAGGTTGTTGCCACTGGAGGCCAGCATCCCGACATATGGCATCGACCAGGCGTTGCCGTTGAAGACGAACAGATCGGCCTTCTTGTCGCCATTGAAGTCTCCAACAAAGAACTGGTCCGAAGGCTTCATCTGCCAGCTAGGCAGTGTGGAGTCAAACCGCCGGGCCAGAGACAGTCCTGTGCCAGACGACTGCAGCATCCCGAGATAAGGCATTACCCAATCGCCGCCGTTGAAGACGTAGACGTCGGCCTTTCCGTCTCCGTTGAAGTCTCCAACGAAAAACTGGTCGCCCTTCTTGAACTGCCAGCCGGGCATAGACCCGTCGTAACGAGCGATGAGCCGCAAACCGTTATTGCCATCGTCGGCAAGCAGGCCGAGATACGGCATGTTCCAGTCGATCGCATTGAAGACCAGGACCTCGTCCTTTCCGTCTCCGTTGAAGTCGCCCGTCCAGAACTGATCGTGTGTCTGGAACTGCCACGATCCTGGGACACGATCGACGCAGCTAAACACCACATTGAGTTGCGAACCATTGGAGCGATACAACATGATGCCGTTCGTGTTGTGGATGAGGACGTCGGACCTGCTGTCGCCATTGAAGTCGCCCGGGATCGCCTGCAGAAAGGTGCGCTGCGTCTTGGCGTCGTTGATCGACTTCATATGCGTGTAGCAGACCGGGCAATAGGGCGGCAGATTCGAGACCATCCGGCAATTGATGACTGGTCGATAGATACTGTGGCTCACGGTTCCCGCGCCCTCGAACAAGCCAACACTCTGGTTGTCGTCCCAACTCGCTGGCTTCGCGCCCTGGTTATATCCAGCGCCACCGGCAGGACCCGGAGGCGTCGTGACTGCAGGATTTTTGCCGGTCGGGATTGGCGTCGCGGGATCAACGAAGCGGTTCCACTTCAGCGTCGTTCGACTGGTATTGATCGTGTTGTCAACGCATCCCGGCTCACCGCCACTATAAGCGGTTCCCAGTGCCGAGTACTCATCGCAGAAGCCGCCCATGCCATGCCCGAACTCATGCGCAACCGTATCCCACGTGACGCCCATCGGCAGCACGGCTGTACCGCCGCCACCGCATCCACCGAATCCAGGATTATTGAGGATGATCAACACAAGGTTGTAGTCCGGCACCCACGTTGTCAGCGCATCGTGAACCTCAGTGCCAGTATTGGCGCCAGGTTCGAGCCAGCAGTGTGCCCAATTGCCGCTGTAGTAATAACCCAGAGGAGTATTTTTTGTGACTGTACTTACAAGGTTGTTATTCGCATCGTAGGTTTTTATACCTACTCCAGAGTCGGTCGAAATCAGATTGACTCGGTAAACATTGAAAGCTTGAATATCTTCGAAGTAGTAGTCATGTAGAAACAGCCCATTCATCAACAGATCGTTCACCTTGTTGTTATAGGCTGTCTGGTCTGCCCCGGCGGCGAATCCATCGCCCAGCACGGCGATGTTGACTTTGACGCCCGGCGCTCCGGACGACAGAATTTGAGTAACACTATTTGGCATACTTTTTCTCCAGCTTCTACGGGATGCCCGAAGGATCAAGACCCGGAACAGGGAGAATGAATGATGAAAACGATTCAGTCGTTCATACAATTCGTAGCGGAAGACTAGACCCCTTAGTGGGGCCTGTCAATCAAGGCACGATTATTTATTCAAAAGATTTGTGAGCCTACAAATCTGGTTGCAGAGCTACAAGAAACTCGCGATCTTCATGGCTGAGAGTTGCTCGGGATAGAAGGTCCGGTCGGTTACGGAAAGTCTTTTCAAGCGCTCGCTGCCGTCGCCACCGTCGGATGGCAGCGTGGTCGCCGCCTTGCAATACATCCGGAATGGCCATTCCCCGGAAGTCACCGGGGCGCGTGTAGTGGGGATAGTCCAGCAAGCCGCCGGCACCGTGCGTGGCTGCCGGAACGTCGCCCGGCAGATGCGCGTCGCCGGTATCGTCCACGCCGAAGCTCTCAAAGCGCGCAGAGTCAGGGTTGCCGAGAACGCCGGGAAGCAGTCGGACGACAGAGTCAATAATGACGGCTGCGGCCAACTCTCCGCCAGACAGTACATAATCGCCGATCGAGATCTCGCGATCGCACAGCAATTCGTTGACACGCTCGTCAACGCCCTCATAACGACCACAAAGAAAAACTATGCGTTCCAGCCCGGCAAGCTCATGCGCCATCTTCTGCGAGAAGGGAAGTCCCTGCGCCGAGAGGAGAACAACCGTTTCCCTGGCAGGATCGCGAACGGTCTTTTCAGCAATCCCAAGGGTCTCAAAGCAATCGACTATCGGCTCCGGCTTCAACACCATCCCTTCGCCCCCACCAAACGGACGGTCGTCAACTGTCCGATGCCGGTCGTGCGTAAAGCCTCGCAGATCATGCGTCTGCACGTCGACAAGACCAGTCTGGATCGCGCGGCGCAGCACGCCGTGGTCAAACGTCCCGCTGAAGAAGTTCGGGAAAATTGTGATGACGTCGATCTTCATCCAGGCTCGCTGCGGTTTACATCGACCAGGCCGGCTGGCAGCGACATATTGATCCGCTTCTCCTCGGGTAACAGTTCGATCAGGAACGATTGGACGTACGGGATCAAGACCTCGTCGCCACCGTCCGTCAGCACGGAGAGCAGGGGAGCGGCATCTTCCAAACGTCGCGTACCATCTGCCGTTGTGGGAAATTCAACGTCGGTCACGGTTCCCACTGCAACGCCGTTGTCATACACCACACACCCGACCAGGTCGCTGATGTATTCAGCATCGTCTTCCAGCTCGACGCGCTCGGTTGCCGGGATAAACACATCAAATCCGGCAAGTTCCTCTGCATTATTAATCGAGTCGATGCCCTCGAAGCCCAGCACGATGCGCCCGTGGTTGCGGCCAACCGGGAGCCAGTGGCTGATAACTGAGATTGCGCGAGCCTCGGATTCCGAACCGGCAAAGTCGGGTTTAGCGAGGAACACACGGGTGCGGT
>JAYVZU010000091.1:0-7150 GCA_043783075.1 Rhodanobacteraceae bacterium | reverse complement strand
TGAACCAGGAAAATCTCGCAAATACAATTCCCTTGACACATCAAGGCCACCATAAGAAGATCAGTTCTCCACTAAGACCGAGAGACACTTATTTCTCTCAGCGGGCCATGTCTTCACTCCTGTTTTGGGCCACGCTTTTCCAGTCTTATTGCCGCTGGGCGGCACTTACTACACCATTGAAGACCAGGCCAGATTACATAGGTAACCTTCCTGCACGCTGGAGGTTACTTACCCATCGAGACGTTCATGTCCTGATGGGGCGTTGACACTTCTGAGTTACATGGAGTCAATGAATGAAGCGCCTGATTCTGTTTTTTTTGTTATCCGTTACCTTTTCTTATGCGCAGACAGCCACCTACTCACCAGCTCTGTGTCTTTCGGGCACCACCGGGGCTAGCGGGATTACGATAGGGATAAGTTGTGCTGTCAATTATTCAAAGAACGGACCCAACGCCGCATCGCGGAATTTCGACCTCTATTATCCCAATTCGCTGGGTAGCAGTAATACCTCGGCAGCCGCAGTGGTCTACATTCATGGCGATGGGTGGGCTACGGGATCGAGCCAGTTTAATTGGCTCTCCAACTTGCCGAACCCTGACGGCTATGCAAAGTTTGTGGGCACATCGGGCTACAACATCTACGCTGCAAACTTCACCCAGGCAGCTGGTACTCCGGCAACTCAAAATCCTGCACAACAGCAGGATCTCGATTGCATGTTGCGTTCCCTGGTCCACAATCGCGGAACAGCCGGCTTTCCCGGTAGTGGTCAAATTTTTCTGTGGGGATCAGGTTCTGGTGCACATCTCGCGCTACTACTTTCGCAAAGTGGTCCGCTTACAAATGCAAACTGTGAATATACCGATAGCTACTCAATCCATGGAGTATTTGCAAATTCCCCAGTTACAGATCTCGTGGCATCTTACGGGGATAACAACCTGGCTAACTCTGCCCAGATGCAGAGCTACATTCGAGGATATATTCCTTGCAGCGATGTGATCACCTGCGCAGGAGCAGCTGCCGCCGCAGTCTCGCCCATCAATCTTGTTACTGCAAACCCGATCCGAACTATGTTGATCGCCGGCACGCAAGACACATGGGTGAATCAGTTCTCACAGTCACAGACGATGTGGAATAAGTATCTTTCGGTTAGCCCCACCTACCCGGTGGCCTTTCAGTTTGCATCTGGATACGGCCACCTGCTCGATGAGCAGACCGGAGGAATCACGGGGGTAGTGCAACAGGCGGCGTTACAGTTCTTTCGCGACGCGCAAGTCTCCAGACACACGACCGGAGTGGTCGCTTCCGCCGGCACCGTTGCTGCGACACAGACGGCGAGTGTTACGATTTCGACTGCTGGTACGTTGTCGGCTATCACAGTCCTCACTGCAGGAGCAGCAGGACAGGACTTCATCAAGGTAGCGGGCGGAAGTTGCGCCGTCGGGACAATCTACAGCGTTGGACAGACTTGTACCGTCGCATACAGCTTCACTCCCACGCATCCTTGGTCGCGGAACGGAGGAATAACACTTGCAGACGCATCAGGCCGGCTGCTCGGAAACAGCTTTGTGACCGGTACCGGGACAAGCCCCCAGGTCAGCTATCTCCTTGCGACCGGAGCGCCGCCAACGTTGGTCACCAGTGCATTGCTAAACCCCGAGGGGCTAGCGGTTGATGGCAACGGGAATATCTACGTCGCCGACTATTCGAATAAGGTCGTGAAACAGATCGTGGCTGTGGGTGGGATTATTCCGTCCAATCCTATCGTCAATGCTGTCGTAACTGGCCTCACCAGTCCAGCAAGTGTCGCGGTCGACGGAAGCGGAAATGTCTACGTGGCGGATTCGAGCACGAACACAATCCGAGAAGTAATCGCAGTTGGCGGGACCATTCCCGCCAACCCAACCATCAACACCCTGGGCAGTGGGTTCAATTCCCCAACGGGCGTGGCAGTCGATGGCAGTGGCAACGTCTATGTGGCCGACTTTTTCAACAATGCCGTAAAACAAATCGTGGCAGTCAACGGGGTCATCCCGGCCAACCCAACAATCAACTCATTGGGCGGAGGTTTCTACCACGTAGCCGGTGTTGCGATTGACGGCAGCGGCAACGTCTATGCGGCCGACTCCGGCAATGGAGCGGTCAAACGCGTACCCCCCGGATGCCTGAGCGCAGCTTGCGTTGTGACGATCTCCAGCACTTTCTCGCAGCCGCGGGCCGTTGCAGTGGATGGAACCGGGAACCTATATGTAACCGACACAAATCACAACTCCCTGAAGGAACTTCTCGCAGTTGGTGGTGTGGTTCCAGCGAACCCAACCATACTCACTTTGTCCAGCACGCTACTTCATCCCGAGGGAGTGGCGATTGATAGCAGTGGGAATGTGTTCGTGAGCAACTACAACAACAGCCAGCTTCTTGAGTTGAACGCTCAGACTCCGCCCACACTCACCTTCGCCTCAACGCCGGTTGGAGTCAGCAGCAGCGACAGTCCGAAGACCGTCACGATCACCAACAATGGCAACAGCTCGCTCATTCTTGCGATTCCCGTGTCCGGGGCCAATCCGACCATTCCGACCAGTTTCGTGCTGAGTGCAAGCTCAACCTGTCCTCAACTCAACTCCTCATCGTCGACTTCAGGTCAACTCGCAGCGGGAGCCAGCTGTACGGATATCTTTAGTTTTGTTCCCACTAGATCTGGATCCATTTCGGGTGCATCCACGACCACTGACAACAACCTAGGGACTGTTGGATCGACGCAAACGATTCTCATGAGCGGCACCGGAACATCCGGCGCACTGGCGGTCAATGTAAATGCGTCTACGGTCCCCGCCGGGACTTCGTCCACCACCCTTTCAGCAAGCGTCTCTTACGGCGGAGCTACGCCCACGGGCGCAGTTACGTTTACGGTCAATGGGACTACGATCCCTGCCAGTTGCTCCGCGGTTTCATTCACCGAGACCTGCACAGCTACCTATAATCCGTCGGGTCTAGTAGTCGGCACCTATGTCATCACCGTTGCTGTCTCATCAGATAGCCTTTACAACGCCGCGATCGGCACCGGCAGCCTATCGATTACCACATCCGCGCCAACCATTACGTGGGCAACACCCACAGCAATCTCCTACGGCACAGCGCTCAGCGCAACGCAGCTCAACGCAACCGCTTCTGTACCAGGAGCTTTCGCCTACTCCCCTGCCTCCGGAACACTTACTGCCGGACCCCATACCCTCAATGTTACGTTCACGCCAACGGACACTGTCGACTACAACACGGCAACCGCCTCCGTCTCCCTGCAGGTCAATCAGGTCACGCCGACCATCGCGTGGGCAACACCCGCAACCATCTCCTACGGCACCGCCCTGGGTGTCACCCAACTGAACGCAACCGCCTCTGTCCCCGGAACCTTTGCCTACTCCCCCGCATCCGGTGTACTCACCGCCGGACCCCACACCCTTAGCGTCACCTTCACCCCCACCGACACCACCGACTACAAAGCAGCGACCGCCTCCGTCGCGCTGCAGGTCAACCTGGTCACGCCAACAATCTCATGGGCGACTCCAACCACGATCTCATACGGCACCGCCCTAAACTCGACGCAGCTCAACGCCACCGCCACCGTCCCCGGAGCCTTCGCCTACACACCAGCCTCCGGAACGCTCACCGCCGGACCCCACACGCTAGGGGTCACCTTCACGCCAACCGACACGACCGACTACACGGTGGCCACAGCTTCCGTCACGCTGCAAGTCAACCAAGTCACACCGTCCATCACATGGGTCAATCCCTCCCCAATCTCCTATGGCATCGGTCTCAGTTCGACACAGCTCAACGCGACAACTTCCGTCCCGGGGACATTCGTCTACACACCGGCCTCCGGAACGCTCACCGCCGGACCCCACACGCTCAACGTCACCTTCACTCCAACCGATACAACCGACTACACACCTGCCAGCTCCACCGTGACGCTCCAAATCAATGCTGTCACGCCCACGATCACATGGCCAACACCTGCACCAATCCAATTCGGCACTGCCCTTAGCGCAACCCAGCTCAATGCGGCGGCATCTGTTCCCGGAACCTTTACCTACACGCCAGCTTCAGGAACACTCACTGCCGGAGCCCAAACTCTCAGCGTCACCTTCGCCCCAACAGACACAACCGACTACACAGCCGCAAGCGCCTCAGTAACCCTGCAAGTCAACCAGACTTCCCCAACGATCACCTGGCTAACTCCGGCACCCATCTCCTATGGCACAGCCCTAAGCGCAACTCAACTCAACGCGACTGCATCGGTCCCCGGAACCTTCACGTATACGCCAGCTTCAGGAATCCTCACTGCCGGTCCACACCCCCTCAGCGTCACCTTCACTCCTGCCGACGCTGTCGACTTCACAGCGGCCACCGCCTCCGTAAATCTTCAGGTCGGCCAAATGATTCCGACCATCACCTGGTCAACTCCCGCACCAATCCAATTCGGTACCGCCCTCAGCGGGACCCAACTCAATGCGACGGCATCAGTCCCCGGCACCTTCACCTACACACCGTCCTCCGGAGTCTTGGCGGCTGGCCCACACCTCATCAGCGTCACGTTCACGCCCACTGACGCCATCGACTACACGACCGCCACCGCCTCCGTAGCTCTTCAGGTCGGCCAGACGACCCCGACCATCACCTGGCCAACACCTGCTCCAATCCAATTCGGAACCGCCCTTAGCGCGACTCAGCTAAACGCCACGGCATCAGTTTCCGGAGTCTTTACCTACACACCGTCCTCAGGAGTCTTGGCGGTCGGATCACACCTCCTCAACGTCACCTTCACTGCAACGGACACAATCGACTACACGACCGCCTCTGCCTCTGCAACTCTCGCGGTCTTCAGCGGCGCAACGACAACCACTCTCGCCGTGTCTGCCGTTGGAAACCCTGCCACCAGCGTAGCCCAGGGGAGTGTCGTCACGCTGACCGCTACCGTCGTCAATGGAGCCGTACCGGTCAATCCCGGAATGGTTCGATTCTGCGATGTAGTCGCGACGTCCTTATGCAGTTCCCTGAATGGGCTCGGAACCGCGCAGATCACCTTCGCCGGAACCGCGACATTGAAGCTTATCCCCGGCATTGGCCTCCACCTCTACAAAGCGGTCTTCGTCGGAACTGGAAAAGATAGCAGCAGCATCTCCGCCCCAAAATCGCTGACTGTCACTGGACCTTCAGCCACCTCAACCGCGATCTCATCGAGTGGACCAGCGGGCAACTACGGCCTGACCGCCGTCGTCACCGGCATCCCAGGAATCGCTCCCACAGGGACGCTTTCGTTCCTCGATTTGAGCAACTCAAACTACATTCTCGGATCAGCATCCCTTGCCACCGGAACAACCTCGTTGATCTTCGGCAATCCGGCGAACCCTGCAACCGGAACCTCGCCCGCCGGGGTATCAATCGGGGACTTCAATGGCGACGGTATTGCTGACCTCGCCGTCGTCAACACCAGCAGCAACTCCGCAACCATCTTGCTCGGCAACGGCGACGGAACATTCACCTCCAGCCCCTCTGCACCATCGACTGGCCTGGCCCCTGACGCCATCGCAACCGGCGACTTCAACGCCGACGGCATCCCGGATCTGGCCATCGCAAACAACACCGACGGCACCGTCTCGCTCCTGCTCGGCAAGGGAGACGGAACATTCGCAGCATCTCCCGCCGCATTCCCTATTGGCAGTCAGCCGGTCGCAGTCGCAGTCGGTGATTTCAACCACGACGGCCTTCCCGATGTAGCGGCCATCAACTCCGCCAGCAACACCGTCACGATCCTGTTGGGCAACGGCGACGGAACCTTTGCGGCAGCCTCCGCAAGCCTCGCCACTGGTGCCTCTCCGTCATCCATTGCCGTCGCGGACTATAACGGCGATGGCCGCCCCGACCTGGCTATCGCAAACTCCGCCGGCAATTCCGTGACGATACTTCTGGGCAACGGAACAGGTGGATTTACCCCAACAGCAATCAGTCCGGCGACCGGATCGAGCCCCTCCGGAATCACCGCAGGAGACTTCAACGCAGACGGCATCGCCGACCTCGCCGTATCGAACTCCGGCAATGATTCCGTCACGATCCTCCTCGGCAACGGCGATGGAACATTCGCGCCAACCACACTGAATCCAGCCACCATCAGTCACCCAACCGGCATCATCACCGGAGACTTCAACGGCGATCGCAAGCAGGATCTGGCCATCGCCAACTCCGGAAGCAACGCCATCACGATCCTTCTCGGCACTGGTAACGGGACCTTCCTCCCCACACCCATCACCGCGACAGCAAGCGCAAACCCCTATCAAACTGCAGCGGCCGACTTCAACGGCGATGGTGTCACCGACCTCGCGACATCGAACACCTCCGGCAATTCGCTCAGCATCCTGATCTCGCGGCAAACCACGGCCGTCATTGTCGCGGGCATCTCGCCAGCCGGCACCGGCACCCATAACGTACAGGCGAGCTACACCGGCGACAGCAGTCACGCTGCGAGCTTGTCCCCTTCCATAGCGCTCACCGCCGCTCCAATTGCGACAGCTCTTACCCTGATTCCGACACCTGCAATCAGCAGCCTCGGGCAGCAAGTCACGCTCACCGCCACACTATCGCCCAATGCTGCGCAGGGTTTCACTACCCATGGGGAGACGATCACATTCCTCAACGGCTCGATAGCTCTGGGCACTTCCGCCCTCAACTCCGGAGTCGCCTCGATCACCTTGAACTCATTGCCCGCGGGCGCGAACAACCTCTCAGCAATCTACCCCGGCGATGGCAATTTCAACGCTGTGACGGCAGCAGCCTTGGCGGCTGTCAGCCAACTCACTCCGTCAGTCTCAGTCACCGCTCCGGCTCCGGTCCTATACGGAACCCCGACAGTAACCCTGTCGGCCAGCATTCTCTTCAGCGGCTCCGTCCCACCCACCGGAGCCCTGACATTTGCGGTCGATGCCGGAGCCCCGGTCGCCGCAACGTGTTTCCGTGCGTCATCGCCCGCGACATGCTCGGTATCGTACCCAACCTCCACTCTCGCCACGGGCTCGCACACCATCGTCGCGAATCTCGCTGGCGACAAGAACTACGGCGCTGCCTCCGCAAGTAACTCGCTGCAATTGACCCAGGCCACATC
>JAYVZU010000090.1:0-7151 GCA_043783075.1 Rhodanobacteraceae bacterium | reverse complement strand
TTCTCGAAAAAGCGATTTCCAATCAGATTTCCAGTGGCCAAAAGGCCTCGGTTCCGGCCCAGCTTCAGCTCGCTGGGATCTATCTTGAGCGCAATAATCCGCAGCAGGCATACCCGCTCTATCAGCAGCTGCTGAAGGAATATCCGGATCGGACCGAGGCCTGGAAGGGCTTGCTCTCCGCGCTGCACAGCACCGGCCGTGACTCTGAGGCGTTGGCCGAGGTTACGCAGATTCCCTCAGTGACACGTGCGCAGCTTGAGAATGATGTGGACTTCCTGCAGACGATGGTGTCGGTCTACAACCAGTTGGGTCAGCCGCAACAGGCTTCAGTCTTCCTGCGCCGAGTTCAGCAGCACTATGCGGCACAGCACGCGCTGCCTCCCGCAGACGTCGATATCCAAAATGCGTGGCTGCTCTATAACAGCGGCAACGACACCGGTTTGAATCGCCAGCTACTGACCCTAGGCGGCCGGACCGATCTGACTGACACGCAGCGCCGGACCATCCAGACGATCTGGGCAAACTGGGCAGTGCGCCGTTCCAATCAGGCATCGGCAAGCGGAGATACCAAGCGGGCTTTGGCAATTCTGAACGCCACCGCACGTGCATTCCCGGATAATCCCGGAGTTATCAAGGCGCTGGCGGGCGGATACTCCCGTGCCGGTATGTCGCGGCAGGCAGTGTTGATATGGAAGTCGCAGGATATGAAGAGCGCTTCGGCCTCTGACTATAAGGCTGCGGTCGGTGCTGCGCTGGCCGATGGCGATACGAAGTCCGCCGAGACCTGGCTGCGGTTTGCCCTGAATGAGTATCCCAAAGATGCTGACTTGCTGATATTGGGTGCAAAGTTTGAATCGGCGCGCGGCGATACCAATCGCGCGGTCGACTATTATCGCGCTTCGCTCGATGCCATGCCCCCGCCCGATCCCGGTGCGGAGTTGGCGACGGAGTTGAGCCGCCCAGTTCCACTGACCAATAGCCAACTGCCAAGCGCCAAATTTGGTCAGGATCTGGCAACGTTGCTGGCTCCCAATCCGAACGACAAGTCGCAAACCTCCTACGCCGAGCAGGTTCCCGCAACGCCGCAGTCGACACAGCCTTATCTGCCAAGCTACGGGGCGTCGAACGCGCCGGTCCAGTTCCTGTCTGATCCTGTGCAGGCGAATCCGAACACCTCGGTTGTGCCATCGTATATGGCCACACCGACGCCAAAGACCCAGGCTCCCGCGACAAATGTTCCGGCTTCGCCTCGTACACGGTTGCGGGACTATGTTCCACAGGCTGCGATGGAAGAGCCTCTCCCCGCAGACGCCACCCGGCTTCCTGAGAGTGTCGTTGCGAAGTACACCGATTTTTCGAGTGCCGTCCTGACCCCTGCTATGTATCAGCAGCAGCAGATAACCCGGCTGACGCGGCAGGCCGAAACGTCTCAAAATCAACAGGCTGCTCCTGCGAAATCCGGACCTCTCACTTTGGAACCGGCCTCGCAGATGGCGGCTCAAGCGGCCAGCCAGCCGAAGCCCGCTCCGGCGGCACCAGTCGTCGACCCGATTACGGGTGAGCTGTACGGACCATATGTTCCGTACAAACCGACCACAGTTCAGCTGGGCAGCAACCCAGGCACGCGTCCTATGACGAAGCCTGAGGTGACTGACGTTCTTCCGACGGCTCGCTATGTACCGAATGCGAAGGTGGATTCGAAGTCAACGTCGCGCCCCGATCTCAATGGCGAGAAGGCTGCGGCGATTCGTCGTCGCCAGTCCGAGCCGCCGCCATTGACCGGACAGAGCAAGCCTCCGGTCGAGGATTACAGCACCGCTCCGACGGAGGGTGCGCAGTACACCGGCCAAAACGGTCAGGTTCAGCAACCGGCTGCTGGCAATAAGGCGCAGACACCGACGACCTATGCGGCTCCTGCCCAGCAGACGGGCGACAGCTACGGTCAGCAGTATCCGCAGCCCGGTACGGGTGGTCGCGTAACTTCATCGCCCGCACCGCGTGGTCGCGTTCGTGCTCGCGCTGAACAGCCTGCTTCCGCTCCAGTCGCTGCTGCGCCGACGCCTCAGCCCGCACAGTCGGGCCTTAGCTATCCGGGAGTTGGTACGGGACTGTCGTATCAGCCCTATCCCAGCGTTGGTTCAGCGTATCCGCTTGGCCAGGCACCGACGGATGCGGATCTCCAGGCAAACCATTTGCCACCTTTGCGCGGACCTTACTACCGTGGCGAGATTCTCGCCGCACAGATTCCCCTGACTCCACGGCAGCAGGCGGAACGCGATCTGCAGACGCTTGAGTCTTCCTACAGCGGATGGGTTGGCGGCACCGCTACGGCACGTTATCGCAGCGGCACTGTTGGTCTGGATCGGCTGACCGATCTGGAATCCACTGTCGAGGCTTCCGTTACGTTTGGCAATAACTTCCGCGTCACGGTCGTGCCCAAGACTGTGTTCCTAAACTCCGGAACCCTCAATACGACGCAATATGCCGGATTGACTGGTGGCGGCGTTCCGATCCTTGGGACCCTGACTGCGAACGCGGCAAATGCCCCAACTCAGCAGAATGCGAATGGTGTTGGTGGAGAGTTGCAGGTATCAGCGCGCCGGTTTGCGGCAGCAGTCGGATATACACCGTATCAGTTCCTGGTCCAGAACTACACAGGTCGTCTGCTGTTCAAGCCTACGGAGCATTTCACGCTATATATCAATCGCGACGCCGTGACTGAGACCCAGCTTTCTTACTCTGGACTGCGCGATCCGGGTAGTGCGTCTGGCGTGTTTGCCGGCAATATATGGGGCGGGGTTATCAATACCGGTGGCGGTATCCGGTTCGATGTCGGCGACGAGCGTGCAGGGTTCTACATCACGGCCGATGGTTCGGACCTGAGCGGTTACCACGTATTACAGAACTCCAAGTTTGAGGGTTCCGCAGGCGCTTACTTTCTCGCGCATACATTCCCCGGATACGGCAAGATCAACGTGGGTGCCTCCATCTTCGGGATGCACTTCGCGCAGAACGAGCGCGGCCTGAGCTACGGACTGGGCGGTTACTTCAGCCCGGATGCATACTTCCTGGCTTCGGTACCGGTCACATTTACCGGTAAGTACGGTAAGGACTTCCACTACAGTGTCGCGGGCAATGTCGGTGTTCAGACATTCCAGGAAGCCAGCCAGTTGTTGTTCCCGCTGGATCGCGCAGCACAGAGCAGCTACGAGACGATCAACTGCACCAATGCGCAGATTACGGCAAAGAGCTGCGGTTTCCTTCCGGTGAACAGCAACACGGGTGCGAACTACGGCTTCAACGCAGAGGGCGCTTACCGAATTACGGATCATTGGTTTGGTGGCGGATACGTCTCGGCAAATAACACGAACAACTACAACACCATCACGGGCGGCTTTTTTGTGCGGTACTTGTTCCGTCCGCAGACGGTGGTCGACGACTACCCGACGGGCTTGTTCCCGGTGGAAGGCTTCCGTCCGCTTCGGGTTCCGTAGGTCGAAGTTAGTAAGGTAAATAACATTCAGCTTCAAAGACCCGCTCCTCTCCGGAGCGGGTCTTTCGTTGTAGTAAATAGTGTTTGCTATTGCTCAGATTCACCCGTATAAACAGGGGAACCTCAAGTCGAACAAGACGGGCCCACGGGAAGTTTTGGCCAACAAAGATTCGCGGTACAAGTTTGAGGTTCCGTGGGCTCCGTCGATACATGTGCTGCTAAAGGGCGCTCATGACCGTTTCATTGCCGCGCTTGTATCGCTCTATTATTTCGTCGATGGCGTGCCTGACGGTTGTTCTGCTGCCTGCCGTCGCTGCCCATGCGTCGAAGGATTCGGTACCTGACTGGGTGCAGGCAGCGATTGCGCTACCCAAGGGAAGTTACTCGCCTGAGACCAGCGCTGTTGTCTTAATGGACGAGACCACCCTGACAGTCGGAGTGGATGGGAAGGCGATCGAGCACCGGCGCCGGGTCGTGCGAATCCTCCGCCCTAGTGGGCGCGAAGAGGGCATCGTCGAACTGGGGTATGACAAGGATACGAAGATTCTTGCCCTGCATGTTTGGAGCGTTGGCCCCGACGGCCATCAGTACGCCATGAAGGACAACGAGATCTTCGACGAAGGCTACGCCGGCGGCGGGGGCTTGTATTCCGATTCGCGGTACAAACTTGCCAGGGCTCCGGGACGCGATCCCGGTGGTGTCGTCGCGTACGAGTATGAGCAGCGACTGGCTCCTTACGAGCACGAGTCCACGTGGTTTTTCCAGGAGAACATTCCGCATGTTCGGCAGAGCTTCACCTTGGAGATTCCGGCGAATTACACCTACGTCAGCGTCTGGGCGCATCACGAAGCGGGGAAGGCAATTGATCTGGAGCATCAGCGTTATCGCTGGGAGATGGATGCGGTTCCGGCCGTCGAACTTGATCGCGTACTGATGCATCCGTCGGCCCGCGCACTTACCGGGCGCATGACGGTTCATTTCGGTCCGGTCGGAACTTCCGCTGCTCCGCTCGGTAGCTGGCAGGAGATCGGCGAGTGGTTCGACGCGTTGTCGCGAGACCGTATGGTTGCGACGCCGGACATTGCGTCCAAGGCTGCGGAGTTGACCTCCGGCAAGAGCGATTTCTACGACAAGTCCGAGGCCATAGGCGAGTTTGTGCAGAAGCAGATTCGCTACTTCGCGATTGAGAAGGGGATTGGCGGCTACCAGCCACATATGGCCGCCGACATCTTCCATAACCGCTATGGCGACTGCAAGGACAAGGCGACCCTGCTCTCGGCAATGCTGTCGAGTGTCGGGATTCACTCGGCGATCATGATTGTGGACGACCGTCGCGGAGTCATTGACCCGGCGTCACCCTCGATGTTCGCCGACCATGCGATCGGTGCGATTGAGATTCCGAAGGGTTACGATTCGCCGAAGTTGCGCAGTGTGTTTACCGCAAAGTCCGGACGTCGCTACCTGATCTTCGACCCAACCTGGGAGAAGACTGCGTTCGGGCAACTGGAGCATAACCTACAGGGCAGTTACGGGATTTTGATGGAGGGCAACGCGACGGAGATCGTCGAGATGCCACTTCTGAACCCGGAGTTGAACAGCGTAAAACGGTCGGCCAAGTTTCAGCTTGATGCGGACGGTTCACTGAAGGGAGCGATCGTCGAGAAACGGTTTGGCGACCTTTCCGAGGGGACACGGGAACTGTACACGACCGGTGATGTGAAGGAGCAAAAGGCCGTTCTGGACCGCCGGTTGAGCGAGGACTTTACAACCTTTAATGTGTCGGACCTGAAGGTTGAGAATGTGGAATCACTCAACAAGGATCTGACGACCAGCTTTAGTCTGTCGGCCGAAAAGTTCGCCCGGCCGACGGGATCTCTGCTGATGGTGCGCCCCCGCGTCATGGGGTCAGAAGGGCCAGCGCTTGATCGCAAGCCTCGCGTAGTGCCAATTGATCTGAAGCAGACAATGGTGGCCAAGGACGACTTCACCATAGAACTGCCGCCGGGATACGCGGTCGATGAGCTTCCCGACCCCGTGAAGATGGATCTCGGGTTTGCTGCTTATGAGAGTTCGAGCAAAGTCGAGGGCAATACGCTGCATTACACGAGTACCTACACGGTTCGGCAAGTCTCGTTGGCGGCGGATCGCTACGCTGACGTGCAGAAGCTGGCTGCTGTAATTGATGCGGATGAACAGAACAAAGCCGTGTTGAAGAAGAAATAGAGCAATTTAGCATTCGCTTCAGAAAGGTTTCGTCCGTGATCTCAGTTTCTCGTCTTGTTTCTTCTGTTGTACTCGCTCTCGTCGTCGCTGTACCTGCTCTGCAAGCTCAATGGACTGCGCCGACCGAGGAAGAGCTCGCCATGACGTCAATCCCGCAGGTCCCGGGTGCGGCTGCGGTCTACCTCTTCAAGGAAGAGCGCGCGGATGATGCGTTGCACATGCAGAACTTCTACTACCGAATCAAGATTCTGACCGAAGGCGGCAAGGACTACGCCAACGTCGAGCTGCCCTTCTATTCGGGAGAGTCCGGTATGACGCTGGATACCATCTCTGGGCGTACTATTCACGCGGACGGAACCATCATTCCGTTTACCGACAAACCCTACGAGAAGGTTATTGAGAAGACACAGGATTACAAGATCAAGGTGAAGGTTTTCAGCCTTCCATCGGTAGAGGTGGGCAGCATCATCGAGTATCGCTACAGTCTTCGTCTCGACGATCACTACTTTCAGCACCCGGATTGGCTGATTCAGACTGGCTTGTTCACCCGGAAGGCGCACTATATGTGGCGCCCGACGGATCGTACGTTGACTTCGGAGGATGGAAAGCAAGTCTCGTCGAGCGTAGCGTGGACGCCGCTGCTTCCGCCGGGTGCGGAGATGAAGCAGACCAAACTG
The DNA here is from genome assembly GCA_043783075.1 of Rhodanobacteraceae bacterium. Lineage (GTDB taxonomy): Bacteria > Acidobacteriota > Terriglobia > Terriglobales > Acidobacteriaceae > Edaphobacter. The sequence goes on along the minus strand of JAYVZU010000090.1, from coordinate 758 downwards.
CAGATGACCTTTGGCGCCGATGCTGGGCATATACAACTCGATCTCGACGTCCATGACATTCCGCCGATGCCGAAAGAGCAGTTTATGCCCCCGATGCAGAGTGTGGCCTACAAGGTTTTGTTCTACTACACGTCGTTTCGTACGTCGGCCGAATACTGGAAGAGTGAAGGGAAGCGTTGGTCGAAGTCCAGCGATAAGTTCATTGGGCCCGGACAGGCGATCAAGTCTGCAGTTGCTGAGCTTATTGCGCCGACTGATACGCCAGAACAAAAATTGCGCAAGCTCTATGCCGCTGCCATGACTGTGGAGAATACGGACTTCACGCGGGCACACAGTACCGTGGAAGAGCGCGCTGCGGGCCTGAAGGAGATCAAGTCTGCAGACGATGTCTGGTCGCGGAAGCGTGGGAGTGGCGACCAGATTGCCGCGCTATTTGTTGGAATGGCCCGCGCAGCGGGAATGAAGGCTTATTTGATGGGCATTGCCAATCGGCGAGACCGGTTCTTTTTGGCTGGTTACATGAGCACGGCGCAACTGGATGACAATATCGCGATCGTAAATCTGGACGGCAAGGATATCTACCTTGACCCCGGGGAGCGGTACTGCGCCTTCGGTCAACTGGCTTGGGTTCATGCGTTCAGTGGCGGTCTGCGGCAGACCGAGGGCGGCACGGACGTGGTTATGACCAATGCCCTGAACTACAAAGATATTCACGTCACCCGCGTCGCCGATCTGAAGGTGGATGAGATGGGTGTCGG
>JAYVZU010000089.1:0-7158 GCA_043783075.1 Rhodanobacteraceae bacterium | reverse complement strand
ACATGAGGGCTGCTAGCAAGCCTACTGCCAGCAGCCCAATGTAGCAAATTTATTGGATAGGAGTGGGGGTGGGGAGGGAATGTTCCACGTGGAACAGCGCGTGAACTGCACCACGTGGAATCGCGATCAACGCACGTCACGGGACGAGCGGCGACCCCCACTCGACGCCAGCAAGCTGACGTCTATTGGACTTGGGGCTGGCCAACGTGCGTGGGCTGCGCCGGCTGCATACGGTTGGACTTTGGCTCGGGGGACTGAAGATACTGGTAAAGTTCGTCGATCGTCGTAATGGATGGCGGCAACTCGAGGTGGCTGGCACGCATTGCGGCACGACGGAGCGACTCCGTCATCACCTTGATCTCTCGCGGGGAGAGGTGGCGATCGAGTTGCGATGTGTTTGTTGCTACCACTTCGCAGCCACAGCTACGGCAGAACTGGCGGCGATCCACGCAGACGCCAGCGGGGTGCTTCTCTCCGCAGACGCACTTCAGCGTTCCGAGTTGGGCAAAGTTCATCAGGGATTTTGATTCCTTCACGCCTGGCATGAAGAACCGTCCTACTGTGCCGCGAAAGATTGCGAAAGCTAGACCAGTCATAATTCCTCCGGTGACGGGAACAAGTGCGGCGTGGGCCGTGAGAAGAGTGCGAAATTCTTGGAGTGCAGTTGAGGCATACATACTCTAGTGTCCTTCCCAGGTAACGATCGAAGGTTTCTTGAATCGTTCCCAAACTATATCGAAGCCCATAATGGGACACTATTCCCCAACCCGTTTCCTTCATTCCACTTTAGTGCTATCAGCAGTACCCCAGTCCCGCCCTTACCTGGGTCGCAAATCGCGCGATTGATTCTTGAATGTCTATCGGCATTTTGTGGGAATCATTAAACTCACGCTGGCATAGCGATAGGATGCGCAGCTGGCTTTAGGGACGGATGGTCATGTTCCACGTGGAACACATCTCAAATCCTAGAAAAGATGGAGTGCGGATTGGGATGCGTTCGGCAACGCGAATACAGAGCCTGTCTGGCCTGGGACACCGGTTAGGTGTGCGATCACGCCATCTGGAGCCAACCTCTGACGGGCCAACTCCAGAGCGACGACTGGATTATCGACAGCACGAAGGGCAACTACATCGAAACGACGCTCGGGTGGCATATTCTCGACTCGATCTGCCCACACTTCGGTCAGCAAGCCGAGGGAACGTACTACTTCCCGCAGGAAACTTGCCTTTTTGTTCTGGGACTCGGCGAGCGTAACCCGCAGGGCAGGGATTGCGAGTTGGATGGGCAGTCCGGGAAATCCCGCTCCAGAGCCGAGGTCCAAAAGGTTACCGCTAACGGGCAGGTGCGCGGCAACGAACAGCGACTCTCCGAAATGTCTGCGAACAATCTCTTCGGGATCGCGGATTGCGGTGAGGTTGGTACGCGCATTCCACTTGAGCAAGAGGTCCAAATAGACCGATAGCTGAGTCAGCAGGAGTTCGGGTGGGTTTGCGTAGTAATCCTGCAGCAATGCTTTGATTCTCTGTGGAGTTAGCGCTGCCATCGTCCGGCCTCGTCGAGAAACCGGGTAAACAGGGCGCGCGAGGTGCCGCTGGAGCCGAGTGTACGCTCGGGGTGCCACTGGACGCCGAGTACGAAGTGCGGGTTCGACCCCTCGAAGGGGCCCTCTACGGCTTCGACCACGCCATCTTGCGGGCAGCGAGCGACAACTTGAAGGTCAGAACCCGCAATCCCCACCGCTTGATGGTGTGAGGAGTTCATCGGGAGGCGAACGACACCGTCAACCTCGGCACACTCGGCTCTATCGATGATGTCGGCCAGAAGTGAACCGTTGGAGACTGCCGCGGTGTGTGCAATGGCGACGGAGCGGCCTGCCGGGTGATTCACTGGCATGATGGCAAGATCCTGAACGAGGGTTCCACCACGAAAGACGTTGAGCATCTGCGTTCCGAAGCAGATTCCGAAGACGGGCTTGCGGTCGCGGTAGGCTTCTTCCAGCAGGGCGCGATCTATATTCTCGCGGACTACATCAGCGGGTGAAGTCGCGGGGTCCATATCTTGCCCGAAGAGAGCAGGGTCGACGTCGGCGGGGCTGCCGGGTAGCAGGATGCCGTCGCACTCCGAGACCAACTGCCGTACCTGGCGGTCGTCGAGAGAGAGCGGGACCTCTACGGGCTCGCCTCCACAGGCTCGCACGGCATCGGTGTAGGCGGAGAAGTTCAGCCGATTGTAGGCCGGGTCGAAGCTGGTGGGCATTGGGATAGCGATCTTCGGCTTCATGCGGCAGTTCCCTCCCCATGGATATGATGCTCGTTGTAGAGCACTGTGATCTCGGCGTAAAGCCGTTCGGTGAGCGCCTCGGCGTCGCGGGTTGTCAGGCCGTCTGTCGAAATGGGATTCCCTACGAGAATCTTAAGCGGGCGCGGGGTCAGCGAGTAGCAGTGGATCGGCAACATCTCGTAGGTTCCGACCAGGGCGAGCGGTACGAGGGGAACCTGCGCCTTGATCGCCATGAACGCGGCACCAGATTGGAACGGAGTCATTACGCCCTGCGGGGATCGTCCTCCCTCCGGGAAGATTACCAACGGGAGACCGCTCTTCAGGGTTTTTACGCCGCGCAACAGGCTCGCAATGGCTGAGCGGCTGGAATGAGTGTCGACGGGGACCTGACCGGAGCGGTTGAGATACCAGCCGATAAACGGGATTGGCCAGAGGGCTTGTTTGGCCAAAATTCGAAACTGGAACGGTAGCTTACCGAAAAGGACCGGCGTGTCGTAGTAACTAATATGGTTCGAGGCGTAGACGGCGGTGGTGTCGGGCAGATTCTCGCGGCCGACGAGCTTGACTGGCGAGAGGCTGATGAGCAGCAGGGTTTTGGCCCAGGTGCTGGCGATCGCGTGCTGCTGGGAGCCGGATTTATCCCACAGGCCGCAGATCAGGGAGATGCAGCCGAAGCCGATGGTCGAAAGCCCGAGCAAGGGCCAGACGAAGAGGTAGGTGAACCACCTGATCTGCCACGAAACCGGCTTTGGCGCTGCCCTGTGCCCAGCGGTCATGCGGTGCCCGTCGCGGGTTCGAGCACGAGTTGGCGAATCTCTCCGACCAGGTAGACGGAGCCGGTGGCGAGGATGAGGCCGCCGGGTGGCGTGACGCGGCGGGCCTGCGCGAGGGCTCCGGCGAGATGGGGTGCGACATGGGCGGGAACGCCGAGGTCGTGGGCAGCGGCAATCAGATCTTCTACCGAAGTCGCGCGCGGACTGGCGATGGGCGCGAGGATGACGTGATCGTGCCGACGGAGTGGGTCGCCATCGGTTGAGGAATCGAAGAGTGGGAAGAGGATGCGCGACATCTCGGCGAGGCTCTTGTCGCGGAGACAGCTAAAGATGAGGGTGCGTGGCTGAGCCTCGGGCAAAGTGGAGATTGCGCCGCGCAGAGTCCAGGCGCCGGCCGGGTTGTGAGCGACGTCGAGAAGTAGGCCGGGCTCGATCCTCTCCAGGCGACCGGGCCAGACGGTATTGCGAATTCCCTGCTCTATCGCGGCGTTTGTGATATTGTAACCGTTTTGGTTACGTAATTGGACACTTGCCGCAATTGCCAGGGCAATGTTGCGTTGTTGATGCTGGCCGAAGAGTGGAGAGTCGACTTCGAGCAGGCCTGTACCGTCAGAGTTGAGGGTGTAGTGGTTGCGCGGCAGGCCGGTGTGGGATGGGGTTGCGGCGTCGTTGCGGACGGCGGGAGGCAGGTAGTCGGCGGCGTTGATTCCGCGGACGTGCAGGGCCATTGCGGCGTCTCCGATGGCTTGATTCGCCTCCTGATGCTGGGCGAGGGTGACGACCGTGCCGTTTTCACGGAGGATGCCGCACTTTTCGCGGGCGATCTCGGCGATGGTGTTGCCGAGGTATTCCTGGTGGTCGAGCGCGATGTCGGTGATGACGGACAGGAGAGGGTTTACGACGTTTGTTGCGTCGAGACGGCCGCCGAGGCCGACTTCGAGGACGAGAATGTCGACTGGTTGCGCGAACTCCGCGTAGTAGAGGAACGCGATGGCAGTGACGCGCTCGAAGAAGCTGGGGACGATGGTAAGTTCGCCGGCTGCGACGAGTTGTTCGCAGGCAGCGTCGACGCGAACGTAGTAGCTAGCGAAGGCTTCGTCGGAGATCTGGGTCAGTTTGCCGTCGACCGACACCTGAATGCGCTCGTTGATGCGAACGAGGTGTGGGCTGGTGTAGAGGCCCGTCCGAAGGCCTGCTGCGGTCAGAATTGCGGCGAGGGTTGCGGCGGTCGAACCCTTGCCGTTGGTTCCGGCGATGAGGATTGAGGGTATTCGGTCCTGTGGATCGCCCAGTACGCGGCATAACTTGCGCATGTGGGCTAGATCGAACTTGCGCGCGACACCTGTGCGACTGGGCGCCAGTTCCGGCCCCAAAGCGTACAGATGGTCGACAGCTTGCGCGTAAGTCATCTCTTCATTCTAAGGGGAGGAGCGGCCGCTGGTACTTAAGTTTCGGCGGTTGTGATGGCATGTGATTTTGCGCTTGGGGACGCCGATAACTTCACCAAGCAAGCAGTACAGCCCAGCACACGGGCTAATTCACAGCGGAGAACGAGCGATGAAGGATCTTCTGATTATTTTGGTATTCTGGGCGATGATTATTGCGCCCTGCGTGGTCGCACTGCATACTGGCGCACATCTTGATAATGAGGATATGGGCTAGGAGGGTCTTCAACAGGGCCATCGTGTTTGAAATTCTGTGAAGACGAAACGGCTTGACCCTCGAGCTGTGAGCTTGACAGCTGTAAGCTCACAGCTCAAACCAACCGCCTTCGAGGATTCGCAGAGCACAGAATATTTTAGCGACTTAACAGATAGGAGCCCCGAGCAGTTTTTCTCGGGGCTTCCGTGTCTCGCGTCGCGATCAAAATTTGGGGAGTCAGATGGACCAGGTTTGAGCGCCGCCCAGTAGAGCCGCCGCCGAAAAGCTCGGAAGTCCAGACCAGTCGGGGATGTTGAAGCCGGTGCGGGGGTGTACGTGTGCCGTGTTTGAGGTGGAGTGCTGGTTGGCGAGCGCCTCAATCACCTGGCGGCGGGTTGCGTCCTGCTCGGCCTTGGACGTGCGAGACCAGTAAACGAGGAACCCTTGTCCGCACACCTTGCAACGGACGTCACTGACGGTATTGGAAATCTTGCAGAGAACTTGCATATCAGTCTTTGCCTTTCGGAGGTCTTCTGGGGAGTTGGTAAATCTCTTTGCGACTTCTCAACCATAAAAGGAGGAATCAAGTTTCGAAATACCCTGACCAGTTAAATCTTTCGGACCGATGTGTGATGCGCTCCAGCAGCCAAGCGCCGCCTGACGAACCGGGTTGTAGCGTTCGGAGTGTCCTGATGTAGGACAGTTGGGGATACTCCCCCGTTGGTAACTGGTGACTAAACAAAATATGCTGTAGATCAGGGATAAGTGAACGTATGAGCTCAGTCGAAACACAAGAAACCATCCGCGTACAGTTGCCGGATGGATCGATCCGCGAAGTTGCCAACGGCACCACACCACTGGAGATCGCAACCTCTATTTCGCCACGGCTTGCTGCAGTGGTGGTGGTAGCGAAGATCAAGCCCATGGTGGGCCTCGATATCAACAAGCCCGAGGGCGGTACGGATGACGCACCGGAATCTGCGGAGACGATGTATGGTGCGGGTGATCCGCAGGCAGAAAAGCTCGTCGATCTGACTACGCCTCTGACCGAGGATGTGGAACTGTGGCTGCTGAAGGAGCAGGACGAAGCTTCGCTGAAGGTGGTACGCCACTCCGCAGCACACGTGATGGCGACGGCGATTCTGGAGCTGTTCCCGGAGACCAAGCTGGGCCACGGGCCGGCGACCGAGCAGGGTTTCTTCTACGACGTCTATCGGGCAACGCCGTTCTCCGACGCCGACCTGGCTGCGATTGAAACCCGCATGGCCGAGGTGGTTGCACGCGACGAGAAGTTCGTGCGCGAAGAAAAGACGCGGGAGCTTGGGATCGCTCAGTATGAAGGACAGGGCGAGTTCATGAAGGTCCACTTCATCGAGAAGTTTACGCAGCCTGGTGAAGAGATCTCGCTGTATCGCAACGGCGGATTTGTCGACTTCTGTCGCGGGCCGCATGTTCCTTCGACAGGACGCGTCAAGGCGTTCAAGGTGATGTCGGTCGCCGGCGCGTACTGGCTTGGCGATGAGAAGAATCAGCAGTTGCAGCGGATCTACGGGACCGCGTTTTTTACGGACAAGGAACTGAAGGCGCACTTCGCACGGTTGGAAGAGATCAAGGCTCGCGACCACCGCGTGCTGGGCAAGCAGCTCGATCTTTTCTCCATCCAGGAAGTTGCGGGTTCGGGGCTGATCTTCTGGCATCCGAAGGGCGGGTTGATCCGCAAGACCATGGAAGACTGGATGCGCGATGAATGTATCCGACGTGGTTACGATATGGTTTACACCCCGCACATCATGCGGCGGGAGCTTTGGAAGATCAGCGGCCATGAGGGCTTCTATAGCGAGAATATGTATCCGCCGATGGAGCTGGACGACGCAGAGTATCGGTTGAAGCCGATGAACTGCCCGGGCCACATTCTCATCTACAAGAACACACCGAAGAGCTATCGCGACCTGCCGGTTCGTTACGCCGAGCTGGGCAATGTGTATCGGTATGAGCGGTCGGGCACGATGCACGGCCTGCTGCGCGTGCGTGGCTTTACGCAGGACGACGCGCACATCTTCTGCACGCCGGGCCAGATTGAAGATGAGGTGATTGCGTGTATCGAGTTTGCGCAATCGGTCCTGAACACCTTCGGGTTTGCGGAGTTTAAAGTCGAGCTCTCGACGTGGGATGCGGAGAAGCCGGAAGACTACACCGGCTCGCCCGAGAACTGGGCCACGGCGATCAACTCGCTGCGTAGCGCGCTGGATCGCAAGGGAATTCCCTTCCGTACGATCCCTGGTGAAGCCGCGTTCTATGGCCCGAAGATCGATATCAAACTGGTCGATGTGCTGGGCCGTATGTGGCAGCTTTCGACCGTACAGTTTGACTTCAATCTTCCGGCTCGGTTTGAGCTTTCTTACAAGGGTGAAGATGGCGAGCTGCATCAGCCAGTGATGGTTCATCGTGCGCTGTTCGGGTCGG
>JAYVZU010000088.1:0-2378 GCA_043783075.1 Rhodanobacteraceae bacterium | reverse complement strand
CGACACCGCGCAACACGATCGTTCGCGCGGGATTCCCCAGCGCAACACGATCTCGAAGCGCGGCGTAAAACGTATCCTTCGCTAACTGCACACTCAACATTCCGCACGCCCTTTCTAAACCAGATCCGCTACACCAGCTCGCAATCCCAGCCGGTACAAATACACCGAGCCGAAGCCCTCGACGCTGGTTGCCGAGATAATTTCCAGCAACACTCCGTCGACGATCACGCCACACGCACTTGCGAGCAGAATGCTCGCTGACCGGTAACCAAGCGAGCCCACTATCTGCGTAATAGCCGAAGCCGAAAGGAGTAGTTCGCTATCCGCAGCCCGCTCTCTCGCAGCAGAGATCCTTGGCCGAACCTTGCGGAATACCGCCGGCCCAATTGCCACATCCTGAAACTGCGGAACCGCGAGGCCAAGCTGTTCTCCCACATCTCCAGGAATCGCCTGCGCTGGAATATGTAACAGTACTGTCTGCCCCCCGAGACTTCGAAGCAAGGCATCCGCAATCCGTACCTGTGCCGCGCTCATCCGAGCTTCTCCGCCCGGTACGGCTTCAGAATGGCTCGCGTCACCTCATCGATCAGTGTCCCCGCAAAATATTCCATCTGCATCGTGTCCATGCGGCTGAACTTCACATTCAGCGCGGGTGTCGCCTGCGCGTTCTTCACAATCTGCGCACACGCAACTTTAATTGCCACCGGAACAGTTGCAAATCCAGCGGTGTACGTCACCTCCGCCTCGTTGTATCCCAATCCGAGAAAGTTCGCAGGAAAGGTAAGCTCCAGCGCATTTGGATAAAGATCAATCGTTGTTACATCGAGCGCCGACCACGTTCCCGGCAATCCAAACGCTGTGGCAATCTGCGCGCCCATCTGCCGGTTCGCGTTGAAGTCCGCATATTCCCCTCGTCGCCCCTTCGCATAGCGCACCCGTGCACTGACGAGCGCGCCCGCAACTACCGGCCCATAGCTGAGCCGCCCGGTTTGCGATCCGGCACTCAGCCGAATGCGTTCCGTGTATTGCGCTGCGAGCAGTGTCGGCCGCTTGCAATGCGCCTCCATCAGCGCCGAGGCCATCGTCACCAGGTCATCCGGCGTCTCCGTACCAAGCCCATAGGCCTGATACTCCGCCGGCAATAAATATCCCATAGCACCCTCCTTAAAAGCAGAAGCGGGACCGAGCACCAACGCCCAGCCCCGCACTTACAACCCACTACCAACTACTCACTACCCACTGTCTTTAGCGGTCGACGAGAACCTGATAGTGCGCGTAGTTCGCGCCCTTCACCACAACGCCGCCAAACTTTACGACCACATACTGCGACGCCAGCGAACCGGGTACGCCCAGCTGGAAGACCCGTGGATTCGGATCGCTCAACCAGTGGTACTCGATCATGTCTTCAGTCACGATGTACGCCGGCAGTACAGCCGAACCGGAACCAGGCGTGCCGGTGTACGGCAACGTCCACTCGGGGATGAGCGGGATGTCACCAGCCTGCGTGCTCAGCATCTTCGCGCTAAAGCCGGCGGTGATCTCCTTGGTGTTCAGCACCACGTTGAACTCGCTCTTCATCTCGCGGTCGATCAGATCGAGCAGCACCGGGTTCGCATAGATCGCCGTCGGCCGAACGCCATAGCTGCTGTTGGCAAGCATCTGCGCCACGGCACCCTTCAGGCCGTCCACAATGCTCTGCGAAGTCCCGATGGTCATCGAGTTTCCACCCGCAGCAATCTGTGCCACCGCGCCCATGTACTGCATGGTGGTCGGTGTGCTCAGACTGGTGTCGGTACCGTTCCACAGCGCGATATCGTGTGTACGCAGAACGCCATCCACAGTGTCCGCAAGATCCTTCGCCTGCAGATACGCAAACTGGCTCTGCTGTTTGCCAAGCTCCATATCGAACAGGTTGTAGTTGATCTGCGAGACCAGGGCCTTCAGCGGAACCGACCGTTCGACACGTGTCGCAGTCACCAGCGGCGACACGATATTGCGTGGGTCTACAAACGTGCTGCCGGCAGACGCAACCGGAATCGCCGTCTCTTCAAAGTAGCGCGAAGGATGCCCGGTCGCCGGAACCTGCTTGATGCGCTGGCCAAACACGCCGCGACGACGAACGAGGTCCGTGATCTCCGACTGATACATCGGAACTTCGATTGCGCCAGGGCCCATAAAGTCTGCTGCTGCGTGAATATCCGTAAACTTTGCGTTCATTTGTCTCCCCTTCAAAACAAAAGAAGGCGCAGCCCGTGGCCGCGCCTTCCATCTCGTTGACCTGAAGATGACTTATCCTCAGGTGTTTCGCTCCCGCACAGCTATCATCGCGATGAGGGCTGCGACTTGCCACTTTACGAGAACGCAGTTGACTTGATCCG
>JAYVZU010000087.1:0-21501 GCA_043783075.1 Rhodanobacteraceae bacterium | reverse complement strand
GGATTTAGCGGGGATTTCGTCCGATTCGGCGGCGCAACGAAAGGCAAATACTGAGATTCTGGCTTCGCCAGAATGACGACGTGAGTGGGACGTGAGTGGGACGTGAGTGGGATGGAAGCGGGGTTAGCGGCCTTCGCGGAGGCGGCTGGCGAGCCGGTCTGGGAGGCCGGCGGCGAGGATTCGGCTCTGGCTCAGGATCAGGTCGTAGGGCACGCGGTGGAAGGTGATGGTCTGGCCTTCGATGCCTTCGGGTTCGGAGTTGAAGGTGGCGAACGCGGCGCGCCAGTCTCGGTCGCGAGGCTGGCCGACTGATCCTGGGTTCAGCAGGTGCCGGGTGCCGGGGGGCAGCGTGACGGTGTAGCTGATCGGGAGATTTGGATTTCCAGGGTACGCATTCGGATCGCTTGGGTTAGCGGGGTGGTTGTATGGCCGCAGCTCGTGCCAGTCGTGCTCTTTCTGGGAAAAGCCGCCCTGAATATGGGTGTGGCCGAAGAAAGTGACGGGGGTCGACATCTGCTGCAGCGGCGCCCAGGCGTCGCGCATGGTGAGGATGTAGGAGTCTTCGTCGAGCGGCGAGCCGTGAACGCAGTTGACGCCGGTTTGGTCGGGATGCACGGGCCCCTTGGGAACTTCGCGGAGCCAGGTGATGTTCTCTTCTGTGAGCGCGGTGCGGGTCCAGTTGGCTGCAGTACGGGCGGCGGGGTTGAAGGTGTTGGGCGAGGTCAGGCCGCAACAGACGCGATCGTGATTGCCGCGGACGACCAGCGTCTCCAGCGGCCGGATGATGTCGATCACCTCGTTTGGACTGGCGCCGTAGCCGACGACATCGCCCAAATTCCAAAGTTCGTCCCACTGGCCGGTGGCGGCAGCGAGGACGGCTTGAAGAGCTTCGAGGTTACCGTGGATGTCGGACAGTATAAGAGCGCGCATGGACCCAACCTGATTATCTCAGGATTGAGCGGTCAATGACGACCCTAGAAGTTGTAGCGGTTACTCGGGTTACGCATGAGTACATAGGAGATTCAGGCAAGGGTCGCAAGCGGGAGTGCGCGGTCGGAGTGCATGGTTGGCGCGGAGGCCAGGAGGCGGCGGGTATAGGGGTGTTGCGGAGAGTGGAATAGTTGGGCGGGTGGAGCCTGTTCCACGATGCGGCCATGCTGCATGACGGCGATGTTGTCGGCAATCTGGCTGACCACGGCGAGGTCGTGAGAGATAAACAGCATCGCGAGCGAATGAGTTCGGCGAAGGTCGCGGAGCAACGCGAGAATCTGGGCCTGGACGGTGACATCAAGCGCGGTGGTGGGCTCGTCGGCGATGAGGAGTTGAGGTCGATTGATTAGGGCCATGGCGATGAGGATGCGCTGGCGCTGGCCACCGGAGAACTGGTGCGGATAATCGCGGAGACGAGCCTCCGGGTTGGGGAGCGCGACCTCGTGCATCGCGGCGACGACGCGGATCCGGACTTCCGCGCGGGGGAGTGTCGGGTGGTGGGCGAGCAGAGCTTCGGCAATCTGGTCGCCGACGCGCATGACGGGGTTTAGCGCAGTCATCGGCTCCTGAAAGATCATGGAGATAGCGGCTCCGCGTCGCTTGCGCATTTGCGCTTCAGGCAGGGATTCGAGCGGCTGAGCGTCGAATATTATGGAACCTGAGACGCGCGCGGTGGGTGGCAGCAGACACAACAGGGCGAGCGAGGTGGCGGATTTTCCGGAGCCGGATTCGCCTACTAAACCCAATGTTTCGCCGGGCGCGATGGAGAACGAGACCCGGTCGACGACGGGGCGGGGGCCGAAAGCGATGGTGAGGTCTTGCACGCGGAGCAGCGGCGGGGAGTCCATTTGGGTTAGAGTAGCGGAGTTGACGGCTCAGGTGTACAGCTTTTGCGGGAATCAGCGTCTAATGGGGTGATGATGCGACGTTTAGCAGTAGTTCTGGCGGCTTTGGCGATCCCGATGGTGGCGCGGGCGCAAACCCACGTCGTAAAGCAGTCGGAGACGGTGGTGCGGGCGGTCGCGGTATTTGAGTGGACCGGCGATGAGGCTAAGCCGACCGCAAGCCGGGTGGTTCCGGTCTCGGTGTTCATCAATAATCAGCTGGAAGACGCTGGTATCTACATGGCGCGGCCAGTTCCGTTTGCTTTGTACACGGGGAATATCTTCGAGGTTCAGAAGTCTGGTCTGCCCGAGGGGCTTATTGGGTTGGCTTACGAACGGAAGATGGAAGGCAGGAGCGGCGCTCAGTTTGACGACGGCTGGACTGGCTATGGCATGTTCAAGCCGACCGCTCAGGCACCCGTGGTGGCGGCTCGGAAGAGCGGTCCGCTGCCGCAGATTGTTGCCAGCAGCGGTGGGCGACCGAAGCTGGGTAATAAGACGGAGAGCGCGAGTCCGACACCTGCGGACGATTCGTCGCGGCCAACGATGCGTCGGCGAACCGATTCCGATAGCGCGGATGCGACCGCTGAAAAGCCCGCCCCGAAGCCGGCGACGACTGCTTCGGATGATCCAGACCGGCCGAAGCTTTCGCGACGGACTGATCCTACAGACGACACGGCTACAGCGGAGTCAACTAAACCAGCATCTCCCGCGACCACAGGCCCCAAAGATGACGCGGACCGGTCAACGATGCGGCGTCGTACGCCCGATGCAGATTCTGGCAACTCATCGACTGCGGATTCTTCAGACAATGTAGATCGGCCGACGCTGAAAAAGCGGACTCCGCAGCAGCAGGGCAAGGGACAGAAGGGGCCAAAGGACCAGGCTTCGGTTGTGGGTGCGGGCGGATCGCTGAACGACGATCCCGACCGGCCTACGCTGCAGCGTGGTGCGCCTTCGCGCGGAGCCGATACCCAGGGGATTCCGCCGCTGAACGGATTGCCGAAGGATATGCAGCAGAGGGTTGCAGTCTCCGACGCGAAAGACCGTCCGGAGCACGAGTTTTCGAGGCCGTGGGATAGCGAGTCCGAGCGGTTGAATATTCTGGCGAAGATGGAAGAGATAGCGCGGGCCCGACTGGCGAAGTACGACGTGGCTGCTCCAATTGCAGAGATGCCTGCTGCTGTCGCGCCAGCTCCGGTCAAGGGCAGGAAGCCGGCGGTTGTTCCTCCTCCGCTACCGCCTCCGGTTGCGCTTGGTGATGAGTCGCTGCGGGGCTATACCTTGAGCTATGGCGGGGCGGCGACCTTCGTTTATACGGCGACTTCGCCGGGTGTGGGTGGCGCGATACGGTATGTCTCCGTGGTTGCTCAGCGCGAAGGGATGGCTGAGCCGAAGGTTGCACTTTCGAGCGTGACGGACTCCACTCACTTGGACCGTACGCCGTGGATGCGACTAGTCGATGTGGTAGATGCGGACGCGTCGAACCGGGCTTCGCTGCTGTTTGAATTGCGTGCGGAACATGCACGGCAGTTCGCTCTGTACCGGGTGATTGGTGCGGTGGCGGAGCAGGTGTTCCAAACTGGGACTGCCGAATAACGCTTTTCTTTTCCTAACACTTTTTATGTATGGCGCAGCTTTGCCGATAGGGCTTACAGTACTCTTCGTTGCACAAGTCATCGCGTGACGGGCGCCGGAAGCCCCCGTCTGTAAGCGCGAACGGGCCGGGGTCAGCATGCTGCTGGCCCTGGTTTGTTTTAGGTGTCGAAATTGAGGATTGGGACGTAGAAAACCCCACCTCAATCGATGAGACTGATTGAGATGGGGCACCCGGTGGGTTGGAATTAGAAGGTTTGGGATTTGAGCCAGGCGCGGAGGTCTGCGCCGAGTTTGGGGTGCTTGAGGCCGAGTTCGACGGTGGCGCGCAGGAAGCCCTGTTTGTCGCCGGCGTCGTGACGCTTGCCGACGTAGCTGTAGCCGTAGACCTTTTCGAACTGGAGCAGGGCCTTGATGGCGTCGGTGAGCTGGAGCTCGCCGCCGGCACCGGGGGTGATGTTTTCGATCATCTCGAAGATGCGCGGTGTGAGGATGTAGCGGCCAATGATGGCGTTCTGCGAGGGCTGGGTGCCAGGCGCCGGCTTCTCCACCATGCCAGAGACGGCGAGGAGGCGAGGGTTGGTGGCGTCTGGTGTGCAGTCGAGGCAGCCATAGGCGGAGATGGCATCGCCTTCGACGACTTCGGAGCCGAGGATGGAGCAGCCGGTCTCGTTGAAGGCTTCGACCATCTGCCGCATGCAGGCGATGTCGGCGTCGACGATATCGTCCGGGAGAATAACTGCGAAGGGTTCGTTGCCGACGATCTCCCTCGCCATCAACACGGCGTGGCCCAGGCCGAGGGGCTCGGGCTGGCGGGTGACGGTGACCTTGGCGAGCTTGGAGACGGCGCGCGCGATCTCAAGTAGAGCAATTTTGTTCTTCGCGAGGAGCGAGGCTTCGAGCTCGGGAGCGGAGTCGAAGTGGTCTTCCATCGTGGTCTTGCCGCGGGATGAGATCAGGATGATCTCGGTACAGCCGGCGGCGACAGCCTCTTCGACGCCGTACTGGATCAGTGGCTTGTCGACGAGGCAGAGCATTTCTTTCGGTGTGGCTTTGGTAGCGGGGAGGAAACGCGTTCCCATGCCGGCGGCCGGGAAGACTGCTTTACGAATTTTCTGGTGTGCCATTGGGGAGATCTGCTCTCTCGGATGTGGTTTAGCTACCGAACCATGGTAACAAGGGGAGGTTACCGGGTGAAGCACGGTTGGGGGAGTGGGCGATGGCGATTTTGGGGGATGGGGCTAGGAAGGAGGGTGGTAAGCTTTGCGGATCCCCATTCATCGCGATGATGCTGCTATGAATGGGGCATCGGGCAAACTGGGCTTGATTCGTTCCTGTACTCTTGCACCCATGAGAATGATCGTGTCGGGCTTAAATAAATGTCAGGAAAAGCGCAGCTTCAAGGCCCTCTTTGGTCGATATGTCTTCGGGTTCAATCCGTGGACCCACTGCGACTATTGTTTGGAGTCGAGAATTGCAAGGAAGATAACCCCCAAGATGGAAGATGGTGAATATATTCTCGGAAATCATCTCTTCTACCTCTGTGGCGTAGGACAAACGATTTCTAACAAGTCGGATCAGGAGAACTGGCCTAGACAGACGAACGTGCATCTCGCGGTACGTCCTCGGGAGGGTAGTTTCGCCGCAGTCGGTTCGGTCTATGGAGTGACGTTTGTGATCGAGAATGCTCAGGCAATTCCAATCGTAAGGCGAGAAGTTGTGCTCGCATCGGACTCAGAACCTGCTCCCGCTGATCATCTCAACTGCAAGATGTTTCAGTTTGGCTACCAGTTGTTCGAAGCGCCACCTATTAACTTCACAGTGGATGAACCCCAGCCAAAGGGCGAGTTCGTCCATCTCCTACGTAAGGACATATTGCCGACGCTCGGACGCAAAGATGCCGACCGGGTCATGGTTGACCCGGGTCTAGAGAAGAACATGCGGTCATAGCGTAGGCGAGTCGTCGTGGAGCATGGCTTTGCGGATGATTTTTAGGGGGGCGGGACCTTGTTTCAGGAAGGCGTCGTGGAATTGCTGGAGGGAGAAGCCTGCGCCTTGTTTCTTTTTCAAGTCTTCGCGGAGCTTCATGATTTGTAGTTTGCCGACGGTGTAGCAGAGGTAGCCGGCGTCGGAGGTGCCGCGTTTGGTCTCGATGAGGGCAGTTTGTTGCGGTTGGTAGCCCTCTTTGACGAAGAAGTCTACGGCCTGGTCGAAGGACAGTTGGCCGGTGTGGAGCTTGATGGCGACGACGAAGCGGGCATCGCGGAGCAGGGCGTCCTGTAACTGGCCAAGCCGAACCAGCTTGGATTGGCGGAACTGCTCGGGGGTGGCGTCGGGTGGGGCGGCGGCGTAACCCTGGTCGAGCATCATCTGCTCGCAGTAGTGGGCCCAGCCCTCGACGTTGGCGCTGGAGTTGATGAGCTTGCGGATTTTGGAGGGAAAGCCGGGGCTGTAGAGGAACTGGACGTAGTGTCCTGGGAACGCCTCGTGGACGCTGGTGGAGATGATGGTGCCGACGTTGAAGGCGGTCATGTAGTCGGCGGCTTTGGCGGCGGACCAGTCTTTTTCAGGCAGTGTGACGTTGAAGTAGGCCTTGGTGGAGTGGGTCTCGTAGGGGCCGGGCGAGTCCATGGAGGCGGAGGTGGTCGCCCGCTCGAAGGGTGGGGTTTCTTCGAGAACCGGCTGCAGGGTGGATGGAATCGTGACGACGTGGTGCTGGCGGATGAAGGTAGTGAGCGAGTCGAAGGTCTGTTGGAAGCTGCTGAGTAATCGATTGGGAGCCGGGTGCAGCGAGCCGAGTTCCGCCAGAACCTGCGCGGGAGTTTTTGAGGGGTCGACTTCGTTGGCGATTCGGGCAAACTCAGCTTGATTCTTGTGCAGGTCGGCGTAAGCGATTTCGACGAGGTGATCGAGAGGGACGTCGACCATCTCGTCGTAGAGGAGCTTTTTGGCGAAGGTATCGGCACCTAGTTTGAAGTCACCGGAGGAGCGGGGGAGCAGGTCAGACTTCATCCATGCGCCGTATTCTTTCAGAGCCTGGATGACGGCTGCGTTGGAGCGGGCGAAGTCGGCTTTGGCCTTGGGGTCGGTGGCGGTGGAGAAGGCAGTGGGGACGTCGTTCTGGAAGAAGCTGACGTCGCCGTTTATCTGTTCGAGAGCGATTTCGGTGAAGATGCGCGGAGGATTCTTGAGGTTTTTGCGGGCTTCCAACAACACCTGCGGTATCTTCTGCTCGCGGGCGATGGCGGCGCGCAGCCGGATGTTGGCGGGGGCGTACTCCCGCTCCATGATGGTGAAGACGGAGTTGGTAATGCCGGTGGAGTAGGTGTCGGGATTCTTCTCCCAGTTGCGGATGGTTTCGAGCGAGAGGAGTTGGGAGTGGATGCTGTTGACGAGGATGAGCAGATCGGCTGCATCGGCGGCGTCGAGGGCTTTGGGGTCGATGGGGGCGAGCTTTTTATCTACCCCGCGGAGCCAGGCGACCTGGGCCGCGATCGACGCGGAGGAATAATCCTCTAGCTCCGGGTCAAAATCGTGGAAGCCGGCGGCGGTTGCGGAGGTGGGGTTGAACTTGAAGTAATCGTCAAAGTACTGATCGCTGAAGAAATGGAAGGTCTGCGGGGCACCGTCGGCAGAGAGGTGCTGGGCAGGGGCGGGTAACGCGATGAAGGCGGCGATGAGGAGGGAAAGAATGGACCACATGGGAGGAAGTGTAACGGAAGTCGAAGGCGTTTGAGCCGCCGCCTCCTAACGTTCCTGGCTCATGTTCAGGCCGAGTGTGATGGAGGCGGGAATCGCCTTGGTTTCCTTGAGGGCTGGCGAGAAGCGGTAGTGCGCAGCCGCGAACAGGACACGCTTGTCGACGCAGGGGTTACCGCTGGTGTGGGCGATACGTTCGCTCTTGGCGTTTCCGTCAACGCCGACCAGGATCGTGATCTGAACGAAGAGTTTGTAGGGCGCAACCAGCTTGCACTCCTTGAGGTCGGGAGGCAGGGTGTAGCGGACGACAGGAGCGTTTACGACCGCGTAATTCGGGGATTCGTGAATAAATTGCCCGAGGAGCAGGGCAAGCACCAGCATAGTGTTCATGGCGGTACTTTACCCTGTCTCCCCGGAAATGTCTCTCCCTAAGCCGTTGGTTCCCAACCCTTTTCGTAGTCGCGGCCCCAGAGCTTCATGGCTTCGGGATCGCCCAGGATGTGGCCGTTCTTGTTGTTGAGCTTCAGTTCGCGACCGACGCGCCATGCGATATTGGAGTGCTGCACCATCGTGACGGAGACGTTGGCGATATCGATCGGCGAGTTCAGCGGCTCGCCGGTGCGGATGGCGGCGATCATATTGGCGAAGTGGGCGTCGGTCATGGAGTCGCGGCCGACGGTGTCTGCGCTGGAGCTGGACTTGCCGACCTTGAACTCGTCTTTGAGGTGGCCGTTGAGGTCGTAGATCTCGTAGCCGCCGCGGTCGATGAGTACAGTTCCGGTAGTTCCGTGGACGGTGACGCCGCGCTCGCGACCGAAGAACGGCATGTTGTTGCAGCAACGTCCTTCCCAGGTGATCTGGTGGTCGGGATACTTCCAGCTGGTGTCGAGCGTGTCGTAGTATTGCCAGTCATCCTTGAAGTGGTAGCGGCCGCCGGTGGCTATGACGCTATCGGGGTAGTCGACTCCGAGGAGCCAGCGGGCGACGTCCACCTCGTGCGTGCCGTTATTCAGGGATTCACCGGTGCCGTAACGGAAGAGCCAGTGCCAATTGTAGGGGTGGACGTTGTCCTTGTACTCCGAGCGTGGGACTGGACCCTGCCAGAGATCCCAGTTGAGGGTCGCGGGAACTTCGGCAACCTTGCCGACGCCCATGGATTTGCGATTGTTCGTGTACCAGGCCTTGGCGTAGTAAGCGCGGCCGATGATTCCATCCGCGATCATCTTCTTCATCTTGATGGTGTAGTCGGAGCTGCGCTGCTGGTCGCCGACCTGGACGAGCTTCTTGTGCTTGTCGCGCGCTTCGATCAGGAGTTCGCCTTCGCGGGGGTTGTGGCTGCTGGGTTTCTCGCAGTAGGCGTGCTTGCCGGCCTTCAGCGCGTAGATTGCCATGGGCGCGTGCCAGTGGTCGGGCGTCGCGATGGTCAGGACGTCGACGTCTTTGGACTCGAGGATCTTGCGGAAGTCGCCCATTTGGGCGGGCGCGTAGCCGAGTTCCTTCTCTGCACCGACGGCGAACTTGGCGAGGATCTTCGAATCGACGTCGCAGATGTGGGTGACGTGGGCGTTGGCCTTGTTTGCGCTGAGCGACGAGAGGTGCGCGCCGCCGCGTCCATTGAGGCCGCAGATGGCGAAGTTGACCCGCTCATTTGCGCCGACGATAGAGGCGTAGGACTTCGCGGTAAAGGGTGTGGAGGCGGCAACGGCAGCGGTGGCGGCCAGGTTAGTCGAGAAGGTGCGACGCGTGAGCATAGGTAGTCCCCTTGATGGGCGGAAGCATATAGGGACGCAGGGTCGTTTGTCCAATCTCCGAACTAAGAGAGTTCCGTGGGAGTTACGGCCTCGCCTCGAAGACCAGGTTGAAGGGCGTTTGAGTGGCCCGGCGGAAGCGCTGGAAACCACCCGATGTGACGACATCGCGGATGCGAGCCTCGCCGGCCTGCGCGCCGAGCGCGGCACCGACCTCCTGCGACATGGAGGCCGGGACGCACAGCATTGTGGATGCAGAGTAGAAGACGCGGCCGACGGGGTTGTGATTGTTTTCGGTAGCGTCATCGGCGAATGGCTCGACGATCATCCAGGTGCCATCGGGCTTCATGGTCGAGCGGACGTAGGCGGCGGCACCGCGTGGATCGCCCATGTCGTGAAGGCAGTCGAAGAAGGCGACGAAGTCGTAGTCTTTGCCGGGGTATGCCTTGGCGGAGGCGACTTCAAATTTGACTCGGTCGGAGACTCCCTCGCGCTCGGCGGCTGCTTTGGCGAGATCGATGGACTCTTGGTGGTAGTCGAAGCCGTGGAACTCGGACTCGGGGAACTCCCTTGCCATCAATATGGTCGAGGCTCCGAGGCCGCAGCCGATATCGGCTACCTTGGCGCCAGCTTCGAGTTTTTCGCGGACGCCGTCGAGGGCGGGAATCCAGCTGGAGGTGAGGTTGGCGATGTAGCCGGGGCGGAAGAAACGCTCGGTGCCATGGAAGAGGTCGTGATGGTGCTCGTGCCAGCCGACACCCTTGCCGGTGCGGAATGCGTCTTCGATCTTGTCGGCATCGTGGAAGCAGGCGGAGATGATCTGGAAGGCTCCGGGCAGGAAGGCGGGGCTGTTTTCGATGGCGAGAGCGAGGGCCTGTTCGGGCGGGAGGGTGAAGGTTTTGGAGGCGGGATCGTAGGTGATGTAGCCGCTGGCGGCGTTGGCGTTGAGCCACTCGCGGACGTAGCGCTCGTTGGTGCCGGTGCGCTGGGCAAGCTCGGCGGAGTTTACGGGTTGGCTATCGGCCATTGCTTTGTAGAGGCCAAGCTTGTCGCCGAGAAGGATGAGGACGGCGTGCATGGCGGCGCCCATATCGCCTACGGCGCGGCCCATGAATGCTTGCAGCTTTTCCATATCGATTAGTGCGGTGGTTGCCATTGAGGGTTCTCCTTTTGGCGAAAATGGTAGGCTTTTGTGGGTTTTTCAACAACAGAAATCGGTGGAATACGTAAATTGATTCAAAGGTAGCAATATGCTACCTTGATCGCGCGAGGTGATTATATGGGACAACCGGTGAAGCTTTCGGATGCGTTGATCGTAGAGGCTCGGACTGCGGGTGAGTTTACGGAGCGGTCGATTGCGGGGCAGGTGGAGTTCTGGGCGCGACTTGGGCGGGGGATGGAGATGCTGCTTACGGGACAGCAAGTTAGAGCGCTGGGGCAGGTGGGGGATTCGGCATCGGCGCTGGAGCGTCTGGATGCGGTGGATACTCTGGAAGGGCGGCAGCGGGTTAAGGATTATCTGGCGAGTCAACCTTATCCCCATTACTACGCCCACCCGGAAATGCGGGGCATGTTGATTCGAGAAGATGAAGACGGTCGCATGGTTGTCGGACGTTTTATCAATCGCGAGTTTATTGTGTATGGAACCCGCAGCAAAGTTGCTGCCGCGTGATGGATATACCTGATAAGCGATCTTTGGTGATCGCGATTACGGGACCAAACGGGGCGGGCAAGTCGACCTTCTACGAAACTCAGCTAGCGCCGTTTGGGCTGAAGTTTGTGAATGCCGACAATCTTGCCCGACAGCTTGATCTAGACCCATACAAAGCTGCTGCGGCTGCGGACCGAGTCCGTCGAGAACTGGCCCAGATGCGTGAGAGCTTTGTCTTTGAGACTGTGTTTTCCGATCCAGTGGGCGACAAGGTGGATTTCCTGAAGTCGCTGGAGGCAGACGGCTATCAGGTGGTGCTCTGCTATATCGCAATTTCATCGGCCGAGGTTTCGGATCAACGGGTATCGATGCGGGTGTCAAACGGTGGTCACGATGTGCCTGCGAGCAAGATCTATGAGCGGTATCCACGGACGCTTAGCAATTTAAAGTTGGCAATTGAGCAACTTGGGGATGTCAGGGTTTTTGATAATGACGATTTGGAGTATCCGTTTCGGCTGGTGGCGAAGTGCGCTTATGGGAGGTTGGTCGAGGTGGGGAACGGGGTGCCATCGTGGTTGCTGAGGGTGCTTCCGGCATAATAGTTCTCACCAATAGAAATGCACCATGGGCAGGTGTCTGATGCTGCAAGTAATTTGTCCAAGATGTGGCAATGTTCATCACGCGGACGAGATTCACGTCGGGAAGCTGCTTCGGTGTTCACAATGCGGCGATGCGGTTCAGATTTCTTCTAAAGCTCCTGGTGAGTCTGATCGCGTAATTACTGTCGAAGGTAAGCGAGCCTCTCAATCAACCCGAAGTTCCCCTGTTTCGTCCACTTCGAAAGATTTACTTGATGGTATCTGGGCGAAGCTAGACCGACTATGGATTATTGGTCTGCTTTCGTTCGTGACTGTGGCTACGATATTTGTAGTGGCAGTCAATTATCAGCAATCTGATCCCCCTCCGTTGAAGGCCACGCGTTCAAGTTCTACTCCTGATATCTTCGATGCGGTTCAGTCGCATTCCCCGATTTCGAAAACACCGGAGACCCAGAATCCGGTTGGGACTAGACAGAATCGCTCACTGGCGACTGGAACGCGAATTGAAAGAGACAGAGGTAACGTCGGCAACGGCCTTCTGACGATTGAGAACTTCTCTGGTGCCGATGCGGTTGTCAAAGTCTTTTCGGAGACCACAGGACGAATTGGCCGTTTCGTTTTCGTGCAAGATCGTACCAAGGCCACACTGAAGGGGATGCCCCCCGATGAATACAAAATCCGCTTCAAGTTGGGAAGCGATTGGGATGCCGATATAAAAACATTTACCCACACGTTGGCGTTCTTTGAATTCGGCAAGGACCTCACATTTACCGAAGAAGAACTTGAAGATCGGACGGTTTACTCACATCACTCGATAACACTGAATACTGTGCCTGACGGCAACGTATCGCGACGGACGATCGATCAAGGCGAATTTGACACAGAGTGTATTTCGAACTGTTCAAAGAACTAGTCCGCACCAGAGTGGGTGGGAGTGAGGTCGTCGAGCAGGGCTCGGGTTTCGGCTAGGACGTCTTCGGCTTTGGCGGAGGTGATGGGCCAGCGGAGGATGCCCTGGGCGGTGAATTGTGCGCCGCGTTTGGCGTTCCGGGCGACGAGCTTCATGAGTTGTCCCGGGTCGATCTGGGAGTGCGCCAGGTCGGCCGATGTGGTGGAGTCGGGGACGGCGAAGCGAAGGTGGAGCATCTCTACAAATTGTTTTAGTGGCTGCTTCTTGTTGGCGGGGTTGGGGAACTCGACCTGGGTGCGCTTGCGGTCGAGTTGGGCGATGCCTAGTTGCTCGCATTTCAGGCGGAGTTCGCCGGCGGCAAGCAGGTTGAGCACGGATTCGGGCGGTGTACCGTAGCGGTCGTGGAGTTCCGAGCGGACGTCGTCGATGGCGGCCTGGTCCATGGCTCCGGCGATGCGCTTGTACATGCGGAGGCGCTGGTTCTCTTCTCCGATGTAGTCGCTGTCGATGCGGACCGAGATGCCAAGGCTGAGGACGGTGGTGGCGTGGGCGGGCTTGTCGCCTTCACCCTTCAGCTTGTTGACGGCCTCTTCCAACATGGTGGTGTACATCTCGAAGCCGATGGCTTCGATGTGGCCGGATTGCTCTCCGCCGAGCATGTTGCCGGCGCCGCGTAGTTCGAGGTCGAGCGCGGCGATCTTGAAGCCGGCTCCGAGGTCGGAGAACTCTTTGAGCGCGGCGAGACGGCGGCGGGCGATCTCTGTCAGGGTCGTGTCAGGCGGGATCAGAAGATAGGCGTAGGCCCGGCGGTTGGAGCGGCCTACGCGGCCCCGGAGTTGGTACAGTTCCGACAAGCCGTGGCGGTCCGCGCGGTTGATGATGATGGTGTTGGCGAGCGGGATGTCGAGGCCGTTTTCGATGATGCTGGTGGCAACGAAGACGTCGTACTCGTGATTCATGAAGGCGAGCATGACGCGTTCCAGCTCGGCTTCGGGGAGCTGGCCGTGTCCTATGCCGATGCGGGCTGAGGGGACTAGCTCGCGGATCTTGGCAGCGAGTTCGTAGATGGTCTCGACGCGGTTGTTGACGAAGTAAATCTGGCCTCCGCGCTCGAGTTCCATCTCGATTGCGGTGCGGATGAGCTTCTCGTCGAACTTGGCGACGATGGTCTGGATGGCCATGCGATCTTTGGGCGGGGTCTCGATGACCGACATATCGCGCAGGCCCATCAACGACATGTGGAGGGTTCGCGGGATCGGCGTGGCGGACATCGCTAATACGTCGATGGAGGCGCGCATCTGCTTGAGGCGCTCCTTATGTTTGACGCCAAAACGCTGCTCTTCGTCGACTACGAGCAGGCCAAGATCCTGGAACTTCAGCTTCTGCGCGAGGATGGCGTGGGTGCCGATGAGGATGTCGACTTTGCCGTGTTCGGTGAGCTCTGTGATCGCTGCTTTTTCCTTCGCGGAGCGGAAGCGCGAGAGCATCTCGACCTTGATCGGAAAGTTGGCAAAACGCTTTTTGAAGGACTCGAAGTGTTGGAACGACAACACCGTTGTCGGGGTTAGGACGGCTACCTGCTTGCCGTCCTGCACGGCCTTGAAGGCGGCTCGCATGGAGACTTCGGTCTTCCCGTAGCCGACGTCGCCGCAGAGGAGGCGGTCCATGGGCTGGGTGGATTCCATGTCGGCCTTGATGTCGCGGATGGCGGCTAACTGGTCGTCGGTTTCGGTGAAGGCGAAGGCGTCTTCGAACTCACGCTGGAGGTTGTTGTCGGGCGAGAAGGCGAAGCCTTGCGCTGCCTTGCGTTGCGCGTAGAGGATGATGAGCTCGGCGGCCATATCGGCCATCGCCTTTTTGACGCGGGACTTGGTCCTCTGCCAGGCCTGCGAGCCGAGTTTGTTGAGCACGGGCGCGGGGCCGGACTCGGTGGAGCGGTACTTCTGGATGAGGTCGAGGCGGGTGAGCGGAACGTAGAGTTTGGCGGCGTCGGCGAACTCGAGGATCATGAGTTCGAGCGTATTGCCGTTGTCCTCGTCGATGGTGCGGAGGCCGCAATATTGCGCGATGCCGTGTTCTACGTGGACGACGTAGTCGCCGACGGCGAGGTCGCGGAAGTCGGAGATGAATGCGGAGGTTTTGCTCTTGCGGGTGGCCGGACGGGCGTTGATGTCGGCTTCGTCGGTGAGATCGTTGGCACCGAAGATGACGATTTGGCCGAGGCCGCTGCGGGGGCTGGTCCCACTCATCGACGATGAGGCTGTCGATGAATGGGGCACGGAGTTGTGGAGGTCCAGCACTTGGACGCCGTTGGCGATAGGGGTGCGGACGATGACTGCGGTGGCGGAGCTTCCGGCAAGGTAGCTGGATTCGGAGTAGATCGTCTCGCTGCCGGCGGCCATGTTACGCGAGCCGAGGCGGTAGGGGACCTTGTACTCCTGCAGCAGGCCGGCGAGGCGTTCGACTTCGCCTTGGTTGGGCGCGGTAAGGATGACGCGGGCTTCCTGCCGGATGAGCGTGTTGACGGCGTCGATCATCGCCGGGACGGCACCGTGGAAGCGTATGGTGGGACGGGTATGGAACTCGACTTCGGAGAGGCCGCTGGAGTCGCCGTCGAGGATATCGACTGCGCCGAGCTGGTCTAAATCCGCCCCGCCAAACCGGCGGAGGGAATCGAGTAGATCCCACGGCGAGGTATAGATATCTTCCGGGCGGATGAGGTTCCCGATGCCGGACCGGTCGTGGGTTTGCTCGACTTTATTCCACCAGCGCTCGCCCTGATTCTTGACCATGGCTGGCTCTTCGACGAAGACGCGGGTGTGGGGGCCGAGGAGATCGAGGAGAGATTTGGTGGCTCCGGCGACCGGTGCGAAGAACTCCCAGCCGGGGAAGATGGTGGCTTCGCCAGTGCGGGATTCGGTGAACCCCATCTCAATCGGTGAAGCTGATTGAGATGGGGCACCCGAGCGTTTTGTTAGGCGGGCGTTGATGGCTTCGAGGACTTTTTCCGTGATGGGGATTTCAGTGAGCGGGAGGAGGAGGGCGGTGTCCAGTGAGGACTGCGAGCGCTGGGTTTCGGGGTCGAACTTGCGGATGGATTCGATCTCGTCGCCGAAGAAGTCGATGCGGACGGGACGGTCCATCTCGGGGGAGTAAACGTCGATGATTCCGCCGCGCAGAGTTAGCTGGCCGGGCATCTCGACGACGTCGACCTTGGTGTAGCCGACCGAGAGGAGGTGCTCGACCAACATGTCGGGCAGGTATTCTTCGCCGACTTTGAGGGTGAGAGCGAGCGCGGCGTAGAAGTCGGTGTGGAAGAGCTTGAGGCAGGCGGATTCCATTGGCGCGATGACGAGCTTCGCGGTCCCGCTGGCGATCTTCCAGAGAGTGGCGGCGCGGGTCTCCTGAATCTCGGGGTGGGGGGAGAGATTTTCAAACGGCAGGACATCGTGCGCGGGGAGCCGGACGATCGATGCGGGATCGAGCGCGCCGGTGATGTCGCAGGCCGCGAGGATGGCCTGGTGCAGGGCCTCGGCGGCTTTGTTGTCGGCGACGAGGATGAGCGACGGCACCCCTGGGGCGGCCTGAACGAAGAACGGCAGGTAAAGCGCGCGGGCGGTAAAGGTGAGGCCCGCGATGCGGCGACGTCCCTGCCCGGATTCGAGATGCCGGCGGACGCGGTCGTAGGGGTCGGAGTGTTTGAGGTCGGCGAGAAGCTCGCGGACGAAGGGGAGAACCATGGAGTTCCAGTTTAGCAATCTGCGCGAGGGCGACGGGCTGACACGGACAAAACGGATCGCGACCGAGCTATTTGGTGTAGTTGTAGATGCCGCAGAGGTCGGTGGTGGTGGCGAAGGCCTCGGGCGTAAAGGTTGGCGGCTTGGACCCGGAAAAGAACGCTATTTGCAGCGAGTGGCCGGCGGTGTAGGCGACCATCCATTCGGTGGTTTCGCCGCCACAGAGGGAGTTTTTGCGGATGAATTTCTGGCTTGCGGGGATGTTGATCTTGTACAGGTGGCCGAGGCCGGTGGGATCGGAGTCGAGGTCGAAAGCTGCTTTGAGTTCTGCGGGGGTTAGTGGCCGAATCTGCGAGATGGGAAAGATCGAGAAACCGATCTGCATTTTTTCGAGCGAGATTGCGACGTCGCCGGTGATGGACTGGGCGTTCTTACTGGTGGCCCGCCATGCTCCGCGCACCTGCTGCGCTGCTGCAAAGGTGGAGAGGGTGAGCGCGAGAGTGACGGCTAACAGCTTGCGTAACTTCATCCTTTGAGGATGACACGCGTTCGTTTGCTTGGGCAAACGATTGGATTTACAGGTCGGGGGGCAATTCAAACCAGAAAACTGATTGTCGCGGATAAGGTGACATCTCAGGCACGACGTGCAGCCGAGAGCCTATACATCGTCCGCCTCTGGTAATTCTCCAAATTCCTCCGGATGCTTGCAAACGTACGCGTACAAAAATTTTGTGAGGTTGTCGGGATAATGGAAGAACTTCAGATCCAATGCGTTTAACTTCTCTTCAGTCTTATCCGAGAACTCGGATGCGGCTGAACGTATAGCCTCGACCAATGATGGCAACCCAGTCGGAAACGCCACTGCTACTGCCCGTCTCGATATGTCAGCCATGTTTGTCGCGCCAACCATTTCAAGGGCTTCCACTACGAATCCTGCCGTTTCAGCGCTACTGTTTAGGAAATACTGCGAAAAGCCCCCGTTGTTTACTTCGGATTCGATTGCCCAAATTGAGGAAAACACTTTCTGAGGAACGGACTGTGTGTTGAAATTGTCCCTGCCAAACTTTGTCTTATCGGAATCGGAAAGTTCAATCAAAATTCCGTTCATGTCCATGATTCAAGCCTCCGTAAAATCGACCTTACACACTATCGGTCTATTCGGCAAAATTGATCGCCGCAAAGTCGAAACTGACACCCAAGAACACGACACCCACCCTGCGACGATGAAACCGTCGCGAGGATGGGGCGCCCAGAGAGTTGGTTATTTGGGGTTTTCGGTGGATTTGATGAAGTTCGCTACGTCGTTGTGGAAGGCTTTCAGGATGTCTTCGCGGACGTAGATCATGTGGCCGGCTTCGTAGTAGTGGTAGCTGATGTTGGATTGCAGTGACTTGGGGATGGGCAGGTGGTGCATCTCGTAGATGCCCTCGAAGTAGGGGGTGGCGAGGTCGTAGTAGCCGCCGGCGAGCATCACCTTCATCTTGGGATTCAGCTTCATGCGGTAGGCGAGGTCGGGCATTACGTTGGCTCCGCTCTCCACTGTGCCGGCTCCTCCTCCACCACCACCGCCGCCACGGCCCGGGGGAAGGTGGGTCATGTTCCAGAAGAAGGTTGCGTCGCCCTGGCGGGCGTTCATCAGGTAGGTATCCTGCGAGGCGTATTTCATGTCGTTATGCAGGTACTGATTGATGGCGGTGTTCCAGGCGCTGGTGATGGCGTCGGACTGGGGGTCATAACCGACGGACGCGGCGATGGGGTCCATGTCGGGGCCTTCGTAGCGGGAGTCGAGGCGGCCGGTGGAGATGCCTTCGTCAACCTTGAGTTCCTTCGAGAACTCACTGCCCTGAACGCGGAGGTCGGCCTTGATGAGGTAGTCGACGGGCAAGCCGATGAAGGTGTGGAGCTTCTCGGCGGTGGCCTTGAGTTGGGCTTCGGAGAGCTCGCTGCCTTGGAGGAGAGCGGTCATGTACTCACCGAGGGCGAACTTTTTGGCTTCGGCGAGGAAGGGCTTCAGGGCGATGGTCTTGTCGGGAATCTTCTTGTGATACCAGGCGGTGGCGGCCATGGTGGGCAGGGCGAGTGCATAAGCCTGATCGACGCCGGGGTTGGCCTTGGGGCCGTCAACGGAGTTGTCGAAGCTCAGGATCTGAGAGAGGAGGATGACGCCGTTCAGGTCCACGGAGCCGAGGTCGGCGGCGAGGACGGCGGAGCGCGGGGTGCCGTAGCTTTCGCCGAAGAGGTACTTGGGGGAGTTCCAGCGGTTGTATTTGGAGAGGAAGCGGCGGATGAAGCGCTCGAAGGCGTGGCCGTCGGCGTCGATGCCGTAGAAGGCTTCTGCCTTACCCTTGCCGAAGGTGCGCGAGAGTCCGCAGCCGGGGGTGTCGATGAAGACTACGTCGGAGACGTCGAGCAGCGAGTCTTCGTTGTTGACGATCTGGTAGGGGCCGGCGGTCTGGTGCTGGGTGTCGGGCGTGACGATGCGCTTGGGACCGAAGGTTCCCATGTGGAGCCACATGGTGGGAGAGCCGGGGCCGCCGTTGTAGATGAAGGTGATGGGCCGGTGTTCGGCGGCGGCATCTTTCTTGAAGTAGGCGGCGTAGAACATGCGCGCGGTGGGCGGCGCGTCGGGGCCAGTCGCGGCTGCAATGCCGGAGTCGGGGAGCGGCTTGCCGTCGAAGCCGAGCGTTGCGTCCTGCGGCTCCGTCGCCCCTACTGTGATTGCTCCGGCTACAACCCGGTAGGTGATGGCTTGGCCGCCTACGGTGGCGGTGCCCTCCGTGGTTGAGTCGGGGGTCATGCCAGATGCGGCGGCTGGAGCGGCTCCGCGAGCGGGGGTTGCTACTGCGGCTGGAACTGCAGGCTCTTGCGCTGTTGCGGTGAGTGCGAGAGACAGGAGGCAGAGGGGGCGAAACGGTGGCGCCAGAAAGCGAACATCGATAGATCTCGGGAACGTCGGGAATGTGAGTGAGTATAGCGCGGGTAGTGGTTCGTGTATTGTTTGGGCAAAGGCTACAGTTCAGGTTCTGCGAGGGCGATCAAGAGATGGCGATGAGGATGCGTTTGGCGTTGGCGATGGCGACGATTGGGTCGGTTGTTGGTTCTACGGGGTTTGGACAGACGGCACTGCCGTATCAGAAGCCTCCGGCTGCGATTGAGCAGCTTTTGGACGCGCCGCCGACGCCTGCTGCGCGGCTCTCGCCAGACCGGAAGATGCTGCTGATTGAACAGCCCGCGACGTTTCCGACGATCGCCGATGTGGCGCAGCCGAGGTATCGGCTGGCGGGGCTGCGGTTCAATCCTTCGTCTAACGGGCCCAGCGTGGAGACTTACAACGTCGCCCTGAAGCTACAGGCGGTGGCGGGCGGAGAGCCGAAGTCGATTGCGGGATTGCCTGTGAAGCTGAAGGCGGTGAACGCAATCTGGTCGCCGGATTCGAAACATGTGGCGTTCGTCGCTCATGCAGTTCCGCCGGCGACGGGGCTGGAGCTTTGGGTGGTGGATGCGGCCGCGGGGAGCGCGCATCGGGTGGGGTTGGTGAAGCTGAATGCGATTCTGGGGCGGACGCCTTGCGGTTGGATGCCAGACTCTACAGCATTGCTGTGCAAGGTGATTCCGGCGGGGCGTGGTTTGGCTCCCAAGGAGAGCTCGGTGCCGACTGGGCCGGACATCTCGGAGAATCTGGGCAAGGTGAGCC
Organism: Rhodanobacteraceae bacterium; assembly: GCA_043783075.1. Lineage (GTDB taxonomy): Bacteria > Acidobacteriota > Terriglobia > Terriglobales > Acidobacteriaceae > Edaphobacter. Next base: position 1,993 of record JAYVZU010000087.1, on the reverse strand, counting down.
CGGCCCCGACGTTTGAAGACATGCTGAAGACGACGGAGGATGAGACGATCTTCGAGTATTACGCGACGTCGCAGCTTGCCGTGATCCCGCTGACGGGGCCGGTGCGGACGTTGCCGGTGAAGGGTTTGATTGATTCGGCCACTGCGTCGCCGGATGGGAAATATGTGCTGGCGCAGGTGGTACACCGCCCGTTCAGCTATACGTTTCCGTATGAGATGTTTCCGGTGAAGACCGAGATTGTGACGGTGAAGACGGGCGCGGTAAAGGAGTTGAACGACCGTCCGCTGGTCGACAATCTGCCGATCTCACGGGATGCAGTGGAGACTGGGCCCCGGGAGTATCAGTGGCGCAGCGATGTTCCGGCGACGGTGGCCTGGGTGGAGGCGGCGGATGAGGGAATTCCAAACGTGAAGAACACGGTTTGGGATCGCGTGATGGAACTTGCTGCTCCGTTCGATGGATCGCCGGTAACGCTGCTGGAGACGTCGCTGCGGTTGGGCGGACGGGGCGGAATTCAGTGGGGCAATGAACATCTGGCGATTGCGACGGAGTCGCGGTTTTCGGATCGCAAGTCGCTGATGGTGGCGTTCGATCCTTCGGCTCCGGGCAAGTCGCCGGTGAAACTGTATGCGGGGTCGTCGCAGGACCGGTACAAGAATCCGGGGCGGCCAATGACGGCCGCAGATGCAACCGGACACCAGGTACTGCAGCTTACCAAGGATGGAACTGGAATCTACTTTGTTTCGGCCGGTGCGTCGCCTGCAGGAGATAAGCCTTTCGTCGCGGTCATGCCGCTTGCGGGTGGGGCGGATAAGATTCTGTTTCGGTCGGCGGACCCGTACTATGATGAGCCGGTGGCTCTGCTGGCGGATGAGAAGGTTCTGATTCGGCGTGAGAGCCAGACGCAGTCGCCGAACTACTACTCCGCTCCGCTGGCGGGCGGGGAGGCCATGGCGGTGACGAAGTTTTCGTCGCCCTATGCGGGCATCAAGATGCCGACAAAGCAGTTGCTGAAGTACAAGAGGGCGGATGGTGTCGACCTGACGGCCACGCTGTGGACTCCGGCGGGATACGACAAGTCGCAAGGTCCATTGCCGACGCTGATGGAGGCTTATCCGGCGGAGTTCAAGACGCGCGCAGCGGCGAGCCAGGTTGCGGGATCGCCAAATCGCTTTCCGAGCTTCGGCTGGGGAGGGTCGGCAGTGTACTTCGCGCAGACGGGCTATGCGGTGTTGGAGAACGCTGCGATTCCGATCATCGGCGAGGGCGATGCGCAGCCCAACGATACCTACAACGAGCAGCTTCTTGCTGGAGCCAAAGCAGCGGTGGATTATGGCATCTCGCTGGGTGTGGTGGATAAGAATCGCGTCGGCGTGATGGGCCATAGCTATGGCGCGTTTATGACGGCAAATCTTCTGGCGCATACCGATATCTTCCGGGCTGGGATCGCTCGCAGCGGCGCGTACAACCGCACGCTGACGCCGTACGGTTTCCAGAATGAGGAGCGCACGTATTGGCAGGATCCCAAGGTGTACTTTGATATGTCCCCGTTCAGCTTTGCGGACAAGATCAAGACGCCACTGCTGATGATCCACGGCGAAGCGGACGACAATACCGGAACGTATCCGATCCAGAGTGAACGATTCTTCGCGGCGCTGAAGGGTCAGGGCGCGACGGTGCGGTTGGTCTTTCTGCCGCTTGAGCCGCATCACTACGGGGCTCATGAGAGCCTGCAGCACATGTTGTGGGAGATGAACCGCTGGCTGGATACTTACGTGAAGCCGATGACGCCCGTGTCTCCAGCGACTAAGTCTGGCGGAGAATAAACAAGAACGGCCTCGCTAGTTTTGGCGAGGCCGTTCTTTCTTGCGGGAAGGCTGCTATTTGTAGTTGGCCTGAGCCTTGACCCCTGCTGCCGGCATGGTGACGACGCAGGTGGTTTGGGTTCCGGTGCAGGCTCCGCTCCAGCCGGTGAACTTGGCCGGGGAGATGG
>JAYVZU010000086.1:0-7231 GCA_043783075.1 Rhodanobacteraceae bacterium | reverse complement strand
TGAGGACTGGCGAAGGTATCGGAGGTCGGTACGAAGCTGGAGAGTACGTTGGACCCCGTACTCGAATGCTTCGGCCAGACTTTATATTGCACGTACGTGCAGACCTTGCAGCGAGGTTCGGGCGTGGTTTGAGGCTCGGCAGTTGACCGGCCTGGAGTTGGTCGATGCGGAGATGCTTCCGGCGGGCTCGATCCGAAGGATTCGGTACGTGCCCGCCGGTCGCAGCGGCGAGGTGGATGGCGTTCGAGCTATTGCCAGGGCGCTCGAACACCTGAATTTCGGCTGGGCGATGGTTGGGGCAACTTTGCGGTTGCCGGGGGTGTGGTGGACTGTACAGACAGTGATGGATGCGAGTGGACTTGGGCCTCGCGTGCTGTGTGAGATCCGGGGAGTAACCCCATGGTCGACGGAGTTGCTGTCGAACATGGGGCACCCATCAGGACTGGCCAAGCCGGAAGTTGACGGAGATTGTTGTGATGATGTCTGTGGGTTCACCATTGAGCAGATAGGGCTTGTAGCGGGCGTCTTTGATGGCGTCGATCGCGGCAGAGGTGAGCATTGGATTGCCGCTAACGACCTGCAGGCCAGTGACGCGACCGTGAGTATCGATGGTGGCAGTGACGACGACCGTGCCCTCGGTGCGCGAAATGATTGCGATGCGCGGGTATATGGGATGGATGGGGGCCAGAAGCATACCTGCGGTCACGCCGTCTGAGATTCTGGGTGGAGTGGTTGGTTTGGCGGGTACCACGACCGGGCCGCTACCAGTTCCGGGGCCCGAACTGGCAGCAACAATGGATGCCCCCGTATTCATGTTCATTCTGAAGTCGAGGGGCGGAGCCTCGTTGGGTTCCGGGCTTGGAAGTCCGGGGTGAGTGAGGTTGATCCCCTTGGATTCCAAGAGTGGCTGAGGTTGCGAGGGTGTGCTCATTGCGGTTGCATTGGTTGTCTCGACCCGGACGGGCTTCGGCTGGACCTTTACCTCGGGCTTTTTCATCGAGACCGACGTGATTTTTGGCGCGATAGAGAGGAGCGGCAGTCTCTCCGGCCAGATCATTGGCACGGCGATACAGGCTCCAAGGACAGACCCTTGTATTGCGACTGAGGCCATCGCGATCCACTGCGTACGCCCCGCATTGCATCTCTGTTCGAGAGAGACACCCGATGCGATTAAGCTGTTTTCAAACATTCCACACCCCTGCTAAAAGTTCTGCAAAACTGTGTGCGCCCAGCCAGCGAGGGAGTGCATACATCAGCTTAGACACCGGGCCGGTGCTGAGTGTTCCATGGCAAGTTATTCACCGGCTGAAAGCGGTACCAACATTGTCGCGGCTGCTCCGGTAACATCGAAGGTGTACATAGAGGAGCAGGGAATTGGCCTATAAAGATCTTCGCGAATGGATTGCCCGGCTGGAGCGCGCCGGTGAGTTGGTTACGATCTCGCAGCCGGTATCGCCTTACCTGGAGATGGCGGAGATCGCCGATCGCACCGCGAAACTTCCGGCGACCGACAAGCGCGGCCCTGGTGGTCCGGCGCTGCTGTTTGAGAACGTTGTCGGGCACCCTGGTGCGACCGTCCTGATGAATCAGTTTGGGTCAGAGAGTCGCATGAAGTTGGCGCTCGATGTGGAGTCGCTCGACGCGATTGCGGAGCGCATTCGCACACTGCTGCACCCGCCCACACCGATCACGATGATGGATAAGCTGAAGCTGCTGCCGATGCTGGCGGAGGTCGGAAGCTTCTTTCCGAAGGTGATCGATCGCAAGGACGCGGCCTGCAAGCAGGTGATCCTGAAGGGCGCGGACGTTGATCTGACGAAGCTGCCGGTACTGACGACCTGGCCGCAGGATGGCGGACCATTTATCACGCTGCCGTGCGTCATCACGAAGGACCGGAAGTCCGGTAAGCGCAACGTCGGCATGTACCGGATGCAGGTGTACGACAAGAACTCCACCGGCATGCACTGGCAGCGGCAGAAGAACGCGGCCGAGCAGTTGCGTGACCGTCTGCGCGACGCGACCCCTGATCTTGCTGCTGCGGTCGATCTGATGGCTCTGACCGCTGGCGGGACGGCCGCCGCACCGCCTTCGGACACGGTCTCGACCCAGACGATTACGGCGATCAAGGGCGACCGCATGGAAGTCGCCGTAGCGATTGGGACTGATCCTGCGACGACGTTTTCGGCGATTGTGCCCGCGCCGCCGGAGATTGAGGAGTACCTGATCGCTGGATTCCTGCGCCAGAAGCCGGTGGAACTGGTGAAGGGCGAGACGGTATCGCTGGAAGTTCCGGCGCATGCAGAGTACATTCTTGAGGGCTTTGTGAATCTGGCGGAGTTGAAGACGGAAGGGCCGTTTGGCGACCACACTGGCTTCTACACGATGACGGACGACTATCCGGTCCTCCACGTCACCTGCATCACGCATCGCAAGAAGCCGATCTACGCGGCAACTGTCGTGGGCAAACCGCCGATGGAGGATGCGTGGATGGGCAAGGCGGTCGAGCGGATCTTCCTGCCGCTGATGCAGCTAACGATGCCGGAGATTGTCGACGTAAACCTGCCCGCAGCGGGCGTCTTTCACAACCTGATGATCGTTTCGATTCGCAAGTCGTATGCCGGCCATGCGCGCAAGGTGATGAGCGGCATCTGGGCCATGGGCCAGGCGATGTTTACCAAGTGCGTCATCGTGGTGGACGAAGACTGCGATGTACAGGATTTGAATGAGGTAACGCTGCGAACGGCGAATAATATCGACCCGGAGCGGGATATTCAGTTCACGCTGGGGCCGGTGGATACGCTCGATCACGCGTCGCGACTGCCGAACTTCGGGTCGAAGATGGGTATCGACGCCACGCGGAAGTGGGCTGCGGAAGGCTTTACGCGGCAGTGGCCACCGATGCTGCAGATGGACGCAGCCGTGAAGGCGAAGGTCGATGGAATGTGGAAGAAGCTGGGGATTGGGTAGGGCGGAACGAGAATACCCCCATGGTCGACTGTGGACTGTCGAACATGGGCACCCAACGGATTACATGACCATTCCTTGTGGGGAGATCAGAATGAAGGTGACGGATTCCGCCGTGCTGCGTTTGTGCGGTGTGCCGCGTGGAATGGTGATCATGTCGCCCTTCTTCAGGGTCAACTTGGTGGCTCCGGTTGAATCCGTGGCAAGATACTCGCCCGGCTTTCCGGAGTTGCTATGCGTCCCGGTTGGGGTTCCGCCAAGTTCGTAGTCAGTGTTTCCTTCGAGAATTTGCACAATATGGTCGCGGCCTTCGTGCCACTCGAACTCCTTCGCGGACTTCGCGACTTCTGTGGTCATGACGACCGTCGCGGTCTTGAAGTCGACGAGATTGTTGTTGCCCGGCTTGGCCTGCAGAGCCTTGGCGTCGGCGGCGAGGTCGGCGGCGGTGAAGACCTGGAACTTATCTGCCGGGGCCATTGCGGCAGCTGCGGCAAAGAGCGATTTATCCGTGAGGACGAGACCGGCGGCGATTGGCGCGGTACGAAGGAAGTTGCGGCGGGAAGAATTCTTGACCATGGCGAAAGTCAAACACATCTTCGTAGCTTCTGCCAACTACGGCGCTTGGTTGCCGTACACTGATTTCCGTGAAAGTTCAGGAATCCAATTCGGCGCTACGAGAGCTTGGTGTGCAGCAGCGGAAGGTGCTGCCGCGGGTTGACCTGGCGATTTTCGATGCGGCCAATCGTAAGCGAAAGCCGCTCGACCTGCTGGATGAGTCGGCTGATGATCGCGTTGCGACTCTGGTGAAGTTGAAGTATGAGCGCATGGCGATGTCGCCCTTTGGATTCTTTCGCGGTGCCGTTCCGGTGATGGCGTACGACCTGTCGCGAACGCCGAACTCCGGCATTGAGTGCCAGCTATGTGGCGACGCCCATTTGCAGAATCTCGGTGCCTACGCAGGTCCGGACGGGCGGCTGATCTTCGATATCAACGACTTTGACGAGACCCTGCGCGGGCCGTTCGAGTGGGATGTCAAGCGCATGGCGTCGAGCATTCTGCTGGCGGGGCACGCCGCGAAGATCAAGCCTGCCGCGGCAAAGGAAGCGGTCGAACTGTTTCTGACGGCCTACTGTTCGATGATGTTTCAGTTTGCGCGAATGCCCGTGCTGGCTATGGCGCGGTTTCAGGTGCATCGTCTGGCGAGTGTCGCTCCGGTCGAAAAGATTCTGCGCAAGGCAGAGCATGAGACGCCGCTCGGGTTGCTGGAGCGGCTTACTGCGCCAACTTCGAAGGGCCGCGTCTTCAGGGCGATTCTGCCGGTACTTCGGCCCGTGACCGGGAAAGAGGCGCGCGATGTGCTCGATTCAATACCCGAATTTTCGAAGAGTTTATTGCCGGAGAGGCAGCGCTTCCTGGCCAAGTTCAAGCCGGTCGCGGTGGCGTTTAAGGTCGTTGGGACAGGCTCGGTCGGATTGCGTGACTATTGTGTGTTGATGGAGGGCAATGGGCCGGGCGATCCGCTATTTTTGCAGATCAAGCAGGAGGCGAAGTCGGCTTATGCGCCGTATCTGAAACAACCTTTGGCGCTGCCGAAGAACGACGGTCAGCGCGTGGTGGAGGGGCAGCGCGCGATGCAGCTTCAGTCTGATCCGCTGCTTGGATGGACGAAGTTGGACGGTCGCAATTACCTTGTCCGCCAGCTCAATGACCATAAGGCTTCGCTCGATATCACGACTTTGAAGGCGGCAGCGCTGGAGGCGTATTCGGTCGTCTGTGGCGAGCTGCTGGCGCGCGGGCATGCGCGGTCCGGAGAGTGCTGCGTGATCGACGGTTACATCGGAAACGGCCTGCGATTCAAACGAGGGATACATGGATTTGCGACGGCCTATGCTGCACAGACCGTCGACGACTGGAAGCTGCTTGTGGCACGTCAAAAATAATAGTGCAGATTAAAAAATGCCACAGGTAAGAGGAACGAAAACATCAGTGGTACGTATAACCAATGTCTGCTGTGAGCAGCGGCGCGGGTTTGAAATCTGCACGAGAGGTCTTTCGATATGGCTAGTTCTGTTGCAAGTTTTGCCACCGATATCCCGCGCACCGAGCGCGCTACCCGCGTTCCCTGGACGATCTGGGCGGGCGTACTTGGTGTGACATCCGCCTCGCTTGGCGGTAGTTGGGATGTCTCATGGCATCGTTCGATCGGGCGCGATTCGTTCCTCACCCCGGCGCACCTGATGATCTACGCCTGTGGCGTGATCGCGGCACTCATCTGTGGCTATCTGATCCTCTATACGACCTTCGGGCGCTCGCAGACGTTGAAGGCGGAGTCGGTCTCGGTGCTTGGTTTCCGCGCGCCGCTTGGAGCGTTTATCGCGGCCTGGGGCGGCATTGCGATGCTCACATCGGCGCCGTTCGATAACTGGTGGCACAAAGCCTACGGGCTGGACGTGAAGATCATCTCGCCACCCCATACGCTGCTCATTCTTGGTATTCGATGCGTGGCAGTCGGCGTGCTGTTTCTCATTCTGGCATCGATGAATCGGCTGGAGGCGGAGCGCGTCGAGCGCGGTTTGACGGTTGATTCTGCTGCCACCTACAAGACGCTGCAGGCCCTGTTTCTCTATATGGGCGGCCTGATGGTCGTTGGGCAGATGTTCTTCCTGCAGGAAAAGACGTGGGATGTTGTGTTGCATACGACGGATGCTTACACAGCGCTGGGGATCGGCGTTCCGATTTCGTTCGCAATCATCTCGCGTGTCTCGGGGAATCGCTGGGCATGTGCCATCGCGGCTGCCATTTACACGGTGTACATTATCAGCGAGATTTTGATTTTCCCGCTGTTTCCTGCTTCTCCAAAACTCGGGCCTGTGTTCTTCCAGGTGACGCACCTCGTTCCCGCCAAGTTTCCGGTGCTAATTATCGTTCCAGCGATTGCACTGGACCTGCTGTGGCAGCGGATGAAGGGCTGGAAGTCGTGGCAGATCGCTCTGGTGTCGGGCGTTGTATTTATGGCGATCATCTTCGCGGTGGAGTGGCCGTTTGCGAGCTTCCTGCTCTCGAAGGCGTCAGAGAACCGCTTCTTCGGTACCACGTACTTTGACTACAACTCGCGGCCGAACGGTCTGGACCGACTGCGCCAGTTCCTCGACCCCGCATCTGGCATGCACCTCTTCATGGGGCTGGTCTGGGCATCAGTCTATGCGGCAATCGGGACGTGGTTTGGGCTACTCTTTGGCAACTGGATGCGTGGAGTGAAGCGTTGAAAAATCGATTGGCTGCGTTGCTGTTGGTAGTCCTGGGTATGGTGCCGATGGCTCGGGCACACGTCGGTTCAAAGGATGTCTTCGAGACGGTCCACGTCGGCCCGTACACGCTGTATGTGACGGTTCGTCCGCCCAATGTGATTCCTGGTGTGGCGACGGTGGAAGTCCGCAGCATTGGCGCGGCCATCACCGGCTTGAAGGTCACCCCACTGCCCGTTACAGGGGAGGCGTCAAAACATCCGCCGGCCGCTGACGTGATGCAGCTATCGAGCGCTGACCCGGCGTTCTATACCGGAGCTGTTTGGATCATGGCGGGCGGAACGTGGCAGGTACGGTTCGATATCGATGGTGCTGCGGGCCATGAGCAAGGATCGGTACCAGTGGTCGCTGTGCCGCTTTCCGTGCTGAAGATGGACAAGGGCATGGGGACGGTTCTTGCGCTACTGGGCCTGTTTCTGGTGTTGTCGATGTCAGGAATTGTGGCGGCATCGGTGGGCGAGGCGCGAGTGATGCCGGGCGCAGATGCGACTCCGAAGATGCGGCAGTGGGGACGGGTCGTCACCGTTGCAAGCCTTGTCGTGATGGCGGCAGCGGTGGCTGGCGGATTGCACTGGTGGAACGTTGAGGCAGCGGGGTATGCGGATCACGTTTACAAGGCGACGCCGGTCCATGTGACGCTCTCCGGTAATCAACTTGAGTTGCTGATGGAGGAGCCGAAGAAGGATATTCGGCGTGGACCACCGCCTCCACCGAACAGTGACAAGTTGCTGCTTGACCACGGTAAGGTGATGCATCTGTACGCGATACGCGTGCCAGAGATGGATGTGGCGATCCACCTTCACCCGAGCCTGGTTGGCCGCGGAGATTTCCGCGAGGTACTGCCCGCGATGCCAGCGGGACACTACCAACTGTATGGAGATATTGTGCATGCGAGCGGCTTTCCGGAGACGTTGTTGGCGACGCTTGACGTGCCGGACACAATGCAAGGCGGGGCGCTGGAC
>JAYVZU010000085.1:0-7231 GCA_043783075.1 Rhodanobacteraceae bacterium | reverse complement strand
AGGACAGTCGCCATGGTGACGAGGCGGGTTCGGTACGGGCCGCCGTTATCGACCAGCAGCATGTTGAAGCCGCCGAGAGCCGCCGCGCCCGGGGGGAGGTTCAGCTTGTGGCAGACGACCATCGCGGAGCCGACAGCGATGGCCGCGCGGAGGCCGCGTTCCCATTGGAACGTCCGCAAGCGCGCTTCGAAATCGTGCCAGGCCATTGAGATAGTTTATCGTTGGCCGATGGGAAAGAGCCTGGGGCTGAAGTGGGCGGTAAAAATCGATAGCTGTCCCGAAGCATTCCCTCGGCGGCTGAAGCCGAACTCATTCGGCATCACGGATGGCGCGGCTGAAGCCGCGCCCTTTCAAAACAGCTTTATCAGCACGCTCAGAAGCGCGGGGCTAGCCGCCGGGGAACTCTTTTATGTGGGTCTTGGAGTGGGTGGTCAGGGTGATGGCTGCGGCGAGGATCAGGCCGCCGCCGATCCAGGCGCTGGGGCCGAGCTTCTCGCCTAATACCGCGACGCCGAGGATGGAACCGACGAGCGGCTCCATGTTGAGTAGGACTCCGGCCTGCGAGGCGGGGACCTGCGTCATACCCCAGTTCCAGAGCAGCGTGGTCGTCGCCGTACATAAAATGCCGCTGCCGGCGAGGGCCCACCAGGCTTTTGCCGAGACTTGAGCCACAGGCGGCCAGCCGAACAGGATTGGCACTACGACGATCAGCATTGACGTCCCGGCGAAGAGGCCGTAGGCGGTGACGACAATGGGCGAGTGTTTCTCCATGAGCTGCTTGTTCATGAGTATCCAGCCGAGCGCGATGATGAGCGAGAGGACGACCCAGAGGTCTCCGGCTAGCGTTGCCTCACCCTTGCCGCCACCGTGTCCGCCGAGGGCGATCAGTGCGGCTCCGACGGCCGACGCTGCGAGGGCGACCCAGCCGATGACGTCCATGCGCTCGTGCGCGAAGATTCCGGCGCCGACGGCGAGGAGGACCGGGAGGGTGCCGATCATGAGCGACGCGTGGCTGACGGTGGTGATAGAGAGGCCGTAGAACTGCAACAGGAACTGCAGCGGGACGCCGAGGAACGACGCGGTCAGCAGGATGCGCCACTCGCGGCGGTCGAGGCCGGGCTTATGCGTAACAAGCACCGGCAGCAGGACGAGGATCGCGAACATGAAGCGATAGAAAACCATCGCGCCGACGTTCATCTCGGCCAGCGCGATCTTGCCGAAGAAAAATCCGCAGCCCCATAGGCTGCTGGCGACGATGCATGCCGCAAACCCCAGCCCGCGTCGCTTCGCTAAAACTCCACTCATCTATCCAATGTCGCATAAAGAAACAGATGAGGGATGAGGCTTCGCGGCGTTTCCCCGATTGTTCCAGCGTCCGGTGTATGAAACAGTAGAAGGAGAACGAGGCGACCGACGTCCGACATCGCATGGCACCCCAACTCCGATTGCCGATTCGTCACACCCTGCTGGCAGTGCTGCTCGTGCTGTGCGCGGTTGTGGCGTCGGGGTCGGACGGGCCGAAGCCGGTAAAACCGGGTGATCCGTATCTCTCGATCCCGCTCGATAAGCTGGGCTTCGACCCCATCTCGCCGCGTGCGCTGGTCGGTGGCGCAACGATGTTCACGCTCCACTTTGTGGACGAGACGCACCTGATGCTGACGTTCAACTCGCACGGCCTGATCCCTCGCATGAACGATGGCGTGACCCAGGAGAACGACCGGCTGATTACCGCGCTGCTGCTGGAGCTTCCGAGTGGCAACGTTGTGGCCCGTACGACGTGGCACACGCGCGACCGCGAGCAGTATCTCTGGCCGCTCTCGCACGGGATGTTTCTGCTGCGGATCCACAACCGCCTGACGGTGATCGCACCGGTTCGCAATCTTGCCTTCGAGAGCGCGTTTCGCGAGGAGCCGTTTCTGGATTTGCCCCGCCACATCGGGTTTATCACGGTCTCGCCGGGCGGAGATCTGCTGGTCGTCGAGACAGTGACTCCACCGCACCCGGAGACCGATCCAAACGCCAGCTCCGGTGCGCCGCAGGTTCTGCGCTTCAACACGGAGCCGACGACGGAGATTCGCTTTTTCCGAATGATCTTTCAGGCCAACGAAGGTGAGCCAGCACACCTGGCCGTACAGGCGGCCGGACTGGTGGCCGCGCATTCGCTTGTCCGAATTCCCGCGACCGCCGAGGGCTTTCTCGACATGTTGAAGGAGTCGAATCGGACGTGGCTGTTCGACTTTCAGGCTCACACCGGCAAACGCCTGGAGTTGTCCCCCTTCGATACCACCTGCGCGCCCAGCCCGTTCTTCGTCAGCCGGACGGAGTTTGTCGCACTGGGCTGCAGAGGCAGCGAGACGCACCTGATGTTGAGCGGCTTCAACCTGCGCGGGGAGCAGCCGTGGATTCAGGTACTTTCCGGCCAGCAACTCGCACCGATGATTGTCACTGCGCCCGACGCCGGACGTTTTGCGTTTAGCCGCATCGTTATCTCGAGCAGCTTTTACGACCTGCAGAACCTGCTGCCGGAAGAACTCTCCGGACAGGAGATTCAGGTGATTCAGCACCATGATGGACGTATCTTACTGAAAACACAGGCTTCGCCGATCCAGCGCACCGGCCAGAACTTCGACATTGCCCCGGATGGGCTGGGATTCACGGTGATCCGCAATGGGAACCTGGACGTCTATCGCCTGCCGGAGCTATCGAAAAAAGATGTGGCCCAGGTAAAGCTGGCGTCTGAGATGGTGGAGAAGAATGATGCGCGAATCCGGCTGAACCCGGCTCGCCCCGCTGCGGCCGCAAAGACCACTCCGTCACCTATGGCAGCCGAACCTGCGATGACGATCAATGCTCCGAGCGCACCGCAGGAGGCTCCAGCGACAGTTGGCGATGTGAAGTCGGTCGATGACGGACCGCGCACTGCTCCGAGCCTGTATGGGCCGGACTATCCGAAGAATCCGAAAAAATAGGCGCAGACGCAAAACGACCGGCTTCCCGGGTGGGAAGTCGGTCGATCGATAACTTGAGGAATCTTAAGCGGCTTTCTTGGCGAGCACAGCAGCCTTGACGCGCGCGTTGAGGCGGCTCTTGTAGCGACTGGCGGTGTTCTTGTGCAGGACACCCTTTTGCACGCTCTTATCGAGCAGCGAAGCGGTGGAGCTATACACGGCCATCAGGCCAGCGGTATCGCCCTTGGCGATGGCCTCGCGCAGAGTGCGCAGGGTTCCGCGTAGCTTGCTCTTGTTGGCCCGGTTGTTAGCAGTCTTCGCAACCGTCTGACGGGCGCGCTTCAACGACGAAACATGATTTGCCATGGAAACTCTTTTCTATATTGACCCGGCGGCTGGCGATTCAAAACCGGCGCTCGGGTGAAGTATGTGCAGGATTTCGAAGCCGGCCAAATACACGGCCCCGCGACACTCCCCGCAAGCCTTAAGTCTACGGATTTTGGTGATGCAGGTCAAGGAAATTTGGATCGCGGTAGGGAGGGCTAGCCTGAATTTCGACGACTACAGTTGACGAAAAGTCGACTTTGCCACGACTTGCGTCATCGCCTCGCCGCCGCCAGCAACGTATATCAAGCTAGAGCATAATCTAAGGCGCAATCCGCCAAACGCCTTAAGTCCGCATGAGTTTTCTACGTAGAATGACAAGATGAGGGTATGAAAATGGAACAGAAAATCGTCGCTAGCTGGGAGGAATTCCTCATAGAGCTGGAAGTGATTCGGAGGCAGCGTGAGAGTTCCGCCGACTATGAGCAGAATTCTCCTCTTCTGTTTCGCGGTCAAGCGGACTATCGTTGGCCGCTTCGTTCGACTCTTGAACGCGTATGCGAACGCATACCCTACAAGGATTACTACCGAATCATCGCAAAAATCAAATCTCAGATTGAGAGCTTAGTAGGCGGAGACTGGCCCATCCCCCCCCTATCCGGAAATCGTGCGTTTGGTCGCAGAATACGATGAGTTCGGCAAGATAATGTGGGCTGGAGATCGCCCCGCCCATGCGTACATGGCCTACCTTCGGCATCACGGCTTTCCCTCTCCGCTTTTCGATTGGAGCCGTTCACCTTATGGCGCTGCGTATTTTGCGTTCGCGAATGCTTGTGAGGACGTCAATGGACAGGTATCTATTTTTGTCCTGTGCGAACGGACCTCTAAGCCTTGGGGAAATAATGAGATGGCCTTGGTTTACCGCCTCGGCCCTTACGTCAAAACACATCAGCGACACGTTTTGCAACAGAGTGATTACACCGTTTGTCTGAGCTTCGGAGAAGAGTGGCGTTTTGAAAGTTATGATTCGGTTTTTCAAAAAGGGCGTCATCAACAGGCTTTCTGCTGGAAATTCACAATTCCAGCCACGGAGCGAATAAAGGTTCTGGCTTTGCTCGATGAGTACAACCTGAACGCATTTTCTTTACTTGGATCCGAAGAAAGCTTAATGGAGACCTTAGCAACGCGAGAGTTAGGATTTCGGGGCAAAGGCTAAAGACAACATCGCTTGCGCCTTGGTTATCGGTAAAACGGTCTATTGATGCGGTCGAGTTTTACAAAGCGGCCTTCGCCGCCACTGAGGTCTTTCGGATTCAGGATGGTGATTCCGTGGTGGCTCGTCTTTCGATTGACGGGGCGGAGTTCTGGGTGAGCGACGAGTCGCCGGAACACCATAACTTTAGCCCGGAGTCGCTGGGCGGAGCTACGGTGCGGATGGTGCTGACAGACGACGATCCGAAGGCTGTTCACGAGGCGGCAAGGTTGGCTGGGGCTAATGAAATCAATGCGGTACACGAGGAACATGGCTGGCTGGTGGGCCGAGTGGTCGACCCGTATGGCCACCACTGGGAGATTGGGCGGGAACTGAGAAACGGCTAGGCCGTTTCAGCAACCAACTGCTGCGCGCGGTCCGCCCGCCGAAGCTCTGACCTGACCAGAAATAGCAGGCCAATCACGCAGATCAGCCCTGCGCCTCCGTCCATAAGAAACAGCCCAGTTGCGCCGCCGCGCTTGTACGCCCAACCGTCCATCCGGGTCATGTAGTTCAGGTTCACGTTGATGGCAGCGGCAAAGAGTCCGAGCTGCGTAGAAGCTACCGGGCTTTTCCCCGTCAGCTCCAGCCCAAGCGCTTGATACGATCCGTAGATCGCTCCGGTAGCCATTGCGTAGACGAGGGTGGACAGTACAAAGGCGAGCGGCGTGTGGGGCAAGATAGCCGTCAGCAGAGCTGTGATGGCCGTCCCAAACCCTGACAGGAGATAGACATAGCCCTTGGGGAATCGGTCTGCGAGCTGCCCGCCGATAAGCGCGCCGAGAGACATTGCGACCGCCGACCATATTCCGGTGACCCAGATTACGGTCGATTCGCTGGTGTGAAAGTCCTTGCCCATGCCCGCAATGAGATTGGTGACGGCGGTTCCAGCTGCGGGTAGAAGGAGAAGAGCGAATCCGACCAGACATTGGCGTTGGCGCACGGCACGGCCTACGTAGACGATCGTTTTGGTGAGCACCTCGGTAATGCGAAACTGCGGCGGTGGCGGCTTCGGGAAGAGGAGAAGGGGTGATGCGCCGAGGCAGACCAGGACACCCATCAGCCAGCCGATCTCGGCCTGGGTCATCCAGCCGTGGGTCAAAAGCCCCATCACGACGAATGAACCCAGCGCACCGCCGCCGAGGTTTGCTACATTCTGCCAACCGCCAACGGCTCCCCGCTCGTGCGGCGCGGTCACGAAAGACGTCCATCCGTTGCTGGAACCGGTGTAGAGCACCATGGAGAGCGTGGTGATGACGAGTGCCGGAACGGCGATATTCATGTGCGCCGGGGTGAGCATGGTGATGCCGACGCCGAGGCCGATCGCTGCTGTGAGCGCCAGGATCAGGCAATAGGTGCTGCGCTTCAGGCCGGAGTCGAGCAGCGGTTTCAGCAGGAAAGCCCAGACCGTGGGAGATAAGGCCGTTGCGCTGACCTGGGCGATTTTGCCGAGTGGAACCCCTTGACGCGCGAGGAGAAATGGCAAGGCAGTCGCCATAAACCCGAGAGCGAGACCAAATGGGAGCACAGCCATTCCCTTGACCCACGCGGCCGGGGAGCGGTCCTCACCAACTTCTGTTTCACCAGCCAATGATTCAATTTCCATTTCGCTAGAGAGTACACGTCTCATGCGTGGTTCACACATCTTTTACGGAACCCAAATTGGCTCCGGTTTTCCACCTGCGGGGTGAATGTTCATGATTTCCCGCTTGACGACGCCGCCTGCCCGTTCTAATCTCCAGACATTATCGGCACCCAATTTGTAACGCCTACCATCCCGGCAGCAGCCAAAGCCCACCTCCCCGGTGGAGTGAGCAATATCCAGCGCGGCATCCCCAAACACAATTCCCCAACCCAGTCCCAACTGACGGAGGTCAGCTATCCGATTGATTAAACAGGCCATCGAAATCACGCCCGGTATTGAGCCTCTCTACGGTCCCCGCGACGAGAATCTCCGCCTCCTGGAAGACGGTCTCCACGTTACGATCGACCTCCGTTCCGACGCCATTCACGTCACTGGCGAAGAAGCCCACGTCGGCCGAACCGCGCAGGTTTTCGCCGATTTCGACGCACTCCGCCGATCCGGCGTCATCCTGCAAAACGGCGAGTTGCACGGGCTGCTGAAGCTGGTGGTTGCCGATCCGAAGGCCACACTGCGTCAGTTAGTCGATACTGGCAAGCAGCGTTCGGCTGGCGTGAAGCGCATGGTGCAGCCGCGCTCGCCCAACCAGAAGAAATACGTCGAGGCGATCGAGAGCAGCGACATGACCTTCGGGCTGGGGCCGGCTGGTACCGGCAAAACTTATCTGGCCGTCGCGATGGCGGTCTCCGCGCTGCTGGCGAAGAAGGTTTCGCGGATTATTCTGGTTCGCCCGGCGGTGGAAGCTGGCGAACGCCTCGGGTTCCTTCCGGGGTCGCTGCAGGAGAAGGTCGATCCGTACCTGCGTCCTCTATATGACGCGCTGTATGACCTACTCGATCAAGAGAAGGTCGACAAGCTGCTGGAGCGGAACGTGATTGAAGTTGCGCCGCTGGCGTTTATGCGCGGTCGTACGCTCTCCGACGCGTTCATCATTATGGACGAGGCGCAGAACACGACGAACGAGCAGATGAAGATGTTCGTCACGCGCCTGGGCAATAACTCGAAGGCCGTCATCACCGGCGACCTGACGCAGATCGATCTGCCCAATCCGAAGAAGTCGGGGCT
>JAYVZU010000084.1:0-2397 GCA_043783075.1 Rhodanobacteraceae bacterium | reverse complement strand
CCCATCCGGTGGAGCCGTCATCTCGGCACCCACCGTTGATCCAGTCAGACGCGCGATCTACGTCACAACGGGCGATTCCTACTCCCATCCCGCCGCCTCCACCACAGACTCCTTTGTCGCGCTAAGTATGGACACAGGACAGATGCTGTGGTCGGCGCAGATGACGTTGAACGACACCTTCAACAACGCCTGTGTGATGAAAGATTCGGCAAACTGCCCGGACACTCTCGGCCCCGATGCAGACTTTCTTTCGTCCCCCATGCTCATCTCGTTGCCCAGTGGCCAACGTGCGCTCATCGCCGGGCAGAAGTCCGGCGTGGTGCATGCCGTAGATCCGGATCAGCCTGGAAAGATTCTCTGCCAGACCCGGATCGGGGATGGCTATGTCGGCTGGGGTGGTGCAGCGGATGATCGAACGGCGTACATCGCCTATTCGGGAATGAAGTGGGACCGCAACCGTCTGCTGGACCTCGATGCTGGCAGCGGCTTGTTTGCGCTGGATCTCGCGACTGGCAAGATGGTCTGGTACGCACCGCCGGGAATCTGCGGAATCCAACCGAGTTGCAGCACCGCGCAGTCGGCCGCGATGACGCTTATTCCGGGCATCATATTCTCCGGTTCGCTCGACGGACATCTGCTCGCCTGCAGTACCAGCAACGGGCAATGGATCGCGGACTTCGACACCGCAAAACCCCCCAAAACTGTGAATGGAGTCCCGGCGCATGGCGGGTCGCTCGATGGCCCCGGCCCCGTAGTAGTGGACAGTATGGTATTCGTAAACTCAGACTATGACCTGGCCGGCGGCATGCCGGGGAACGTGTTGCTCGCGTTCTCAGTCGACGGAAAATGAGTGAATTGGCGACAAGCCTGATAAGCGAGGTAAAGGTGGGAATTAAGACGATCAGTTCGCGCGAGGTGTATCGCAACCCGTGGACCAGTGTGCGCGAAGATGTGATCGAGCGGGCCAACGGAAAGCGCGGAATCTACGGCGTCATCGACAAGGACCCGGCCAGCATCATCATTCCGCTCGACCACACGCCGGAGGGCGACTTCGTCTACCTCGTGGAGCAGTTCCGCTACACCGTCGGCGGCCGCTTCATGGAGTTCCCGCAAGGCGGCTGGGAAGAAGCCGAGGTCGTGCCGGAGGACCTCGCCCGCGGCGAGTTAAAGGAGGAAACCGGCATCTCCGCCGACAAGCTCACCCACCTCGCCGACCTCCAGATCGCCTACGGCGTCATGAACCAGAAGCACCACCTGTTCCTCGCCGAGGGGCTAGCGCTCGGCGAAACCGACCCCGACCCCGAAGAGACAGACCTGACCCTGCACCGCTACAGCGTCGACGAATTCGAGACAATGCTGCTCGATGGCACGATCGTCGACAACTGCACGGCGGCCGTGTGGGGCGTGTACCTCGTCTGGAAACGCCGAAATGTTCCAGTGTAGATCTGGCGCGCCGTCCGCATTTCAGTCCAGGCAAAATTCCTACCCCGCGCCACAAAAAACCTTCGCGCACCTTTGCGCCTTCCTTCCCGCCCTTTGCGTTCCGCTTTTGCCCTGTGACTCGACGCACCGCTAACTCATCCGCACACGTCTACTATTGCCGTCTGGTAGACTTCGCAGCGACGACCAGTTGCGAGGGATAACAATGAATAGCGCGAACACATTAAGCCGCCGCCAGGTTCTGGGTGGAATCACAGCCGTTGCGGCCAGTACAGGTATGGCAAAGTTTGCATTCGCGCAGGCCCCGCCAATCAAAGACGCCACGGGATTGCAGATCAGCGGTGCGGTAACGCCATTTCCGATGAAGCAGGTCCGTCTCCTGCCAAGTGAAGTAGCAACAGCCGCCGAGATTAACCAGAAGTATCTGGATTCATTAACCACCGATCGCCTGCTGCACTCGTTTCGTCTGACCGCAGGCATCACCTCGACAGCAACTCCGTACGGCGGGTGGGAGAAGCCCGACTGCGAACTCCGCGGACACTTCAACGGCGGCCACTACCTGTCGGCAGTTGCCCTCGCCTATACAAGCGCCGGAAACGATCCGCTGCGCAAGAGCGGCGACGTCATGGTCGCGGAGCTGGCGAAATGTCAGAAGGCCAACAGCAACGGCTATCTGAGCGCGTATCCGACAAGCCTCTTTCAAAAACTGGTGGACGGTAAGCAGGTCTGGGCGCCCTTCTATACGCTGCACAAGATCATGGCCGGGCTGCTTGATATGTACATCCACACCGGTAACGAGCAGGCCCTACAGGTCTGCGAGGGCATGGCCGTTTGGGTACAGGCCTACTTCGAGGGCGTCAGCGACGACACCCGCCAGCGGATGCTGCGGATCGAATATGGCGGCATGAACGAGGTCCTCGCCAACCTCTACGGCGTCACCGGCAAGGAGCGGTATCT
>JAYVZU010000083.1:0-2405 GCA_043783075.1 Rhodanobacteraceae bacterium | reverse complement strand
GCGGTATAGTCTTAGCGGAGAGTCTAAAAGAATATTCCGTGCACCTATCTTCCTCCGTCCGTGTTGTCGCGGTCTTTGCGCTCATTCTTTTGAGTGTCCGATCGTATGCTCAGTCGAGTGTTACCTCCGTCAAGCCGTCTACCGCCGCAGCGCCCTCATCCACCGCACAGGAGATGCAGTTCTCTGATCAGCCGAATTTTTCCGTTGCAGGTGTCACTGATTGGACAGCCGTGGGTGGCCACGGTTCAGACTCCACCCTGCGCACTACGGAGTCGCTCGCCACTGCGACCGCGGCGCTGAAGTCGAATGGGTCTGGCTCCGGAAGCTCGGCAGCAACGAAGGCAGGGGACAACAGACCGGCTGATACCTACCGAATTTCTGGTGAGCGCTTCGAAGCGGCCGGCGACGCTCTCGCTGCCGTCCGTGCGTTTGAACGGGCGGCTACCCTTGATCCATCGGAACGAAACTACTTCGCCTGGGGATCGGAACTACTTCTGCATCGAGCAATTTGGCAGGCGGAGGGGATATTCAGGAGAGGTGCCGAGGCATTCCCCAAGTCAGTCCGCATGAATACCGCGCTCGGCACTGCACTCTTCTCTGGTGCTCGCTACGACGAAGCCGCACAACGCCTTTGCATTGCTTCGGACCTCGACCCCACGGCGGCCGAGCCGTACCTCTTTATGGGGAGAATGCAGATTATTGCTCCTGATGCACTCCCCTGCATCGAGCCTCATCTGGCTCGCTTCGTGAAGCAACAGCCGACCAACTCTGTGGCGAACTATCAGTTTGCTATGACTCTGCTAAAGAGTCAGGAGAGGGTGCCCAACCCCGTCACAGTGCAGCGTGCAGAGTCTCTGCTGCAAACGGCTGTGACGCTTGATCCTCAATATGGCGATGCCTACCTGCAACTCGGCATTCTGGCAAACGCCCAGCACAACAATCAGCAGGCGATTGGTTATTTGACCCGAGCGATTGAATCAACACCGTCGCTGGCCGATGCTCACTACCGCCTTGGCGTTCTGTACGATCGCACGGGCGAACACGAGAAAGCGAAGCAGGAATTTCAACTTCACGATCAGATCAAGCAGCAACAGGCTGCACTTACTGAGCAACAGCGCCGCGACATCAAGCAGTTTCTATTTGCAAAGCCGGACCCTGCGTCGCCGGTCCGAGTTCCGTGAGGTCGCATCCGAAAGGGTCTACTTCGGCTGATAGGTTGAAGTAATTCCCTGGCCCTCGCGGATAGTTAGAATCTGGTTTGCCTTTACCTTCGGAAACCTCTCCACTTTTTGTGTCGTCGGCCACTTCACTTCAATCATGTCCACGACCTCTGTTTTCCCCAAGCCAAAGTGCAGACGCAGATCGCTTTGTGACATGACACTGGTCCCACTGTTTACCTCGTCCATTTGTACGTGCTTCCCCGTAATGACGCGTACGCGTGCTCCGATTGCTGTTCGATTGCACGTGGTTCCCACCAGCTTCAACTTGATCCAGTTTTGTTTGTTACCACCCTCATTGCGTAACAGCGATGGCAGATCATTCAGGTTTAGTACCAGCACATCCATGCAGCCGTTGTTAAGGTAGTCTCCAAAGGCCGCGCCCCTGCTGGAGAACTTCTCACTGATCCCGGGCCCCATTTCTGCGGACACATCTTTGAAGGTTCCATTGCCTCGGTTCTTATAGACGACGCGCTGGTTCTTGAACGATTCGCCCGAGTTGTATTTGTCTACCTCGGGATACACATGGCCGTTTACCTGCACCAGGTCGGTCCATCCATCATTGTCCACGTCAATGAATCCGCAGCCCCATGCAACATATTTGTTGTTCACGCCGATGCCGGAAGGAAGAGTTACATCGGTAAATGTGCCATCCCCGTTGTTGTGATAGAGGTTGCAGGTATCGTCGACAAAGTTAGTTTTGAAGATGTCGAACCAGCCGTCGCAGTCGTAGTCGGCCACGGCGACGCCCATACCGGCCTGCTCGTGGCCGTCCTCGTTGTAGGCGCACCCTGCCATGACGGCCACGTCGGTAAATGTTCCATCGTGATTATTTTTGAAGAGGATACTGGGTTCGGAATCGACTGCTATGTAGATATCCGGCCACCCATCGTTGTCGAAGTCATATGAAACTGACGTAATGGAGTATCGCGGTCCTGGTTTCAGGATTCCGGACTTCTCTGAGACATCGGTGAAGGTGCCATCCCCATTGTTGCGGTACAGAATATTTGTGTCCGCTGGAAGCCCGCGCGGGCCACACATAATCGGAATACCCTTCCACTGGCAGTACTGGGTTTCACTCGCCTTCGGTATCTTGTCGGGATCAATCTTGATGTAGTTGCAAACAAACAGATCTAAATGGCCATCGCGGTCATAGTCCAGAAAACTACAGCCAGCTCCCCAGCGACC
>JAYVZU010000082.1:0-2408 GCA_043783075.1 Rhodanobacteraceae bacterium | reverse complement strand
ACCTCTGCCTCCGCGCAGGTGCAGCAGCTTGGCGACGGAGGCCCCGGCCCCATTAAGGCCCCGCACCTCACCGCGGAACTCGTCTCTCTGGCCCCTAGCGTCGCGCCCGGCGGCTCCGTCTATGTCGGCCTCGTCGTCACGCTCGACCAGCACTGGCACGTCTACTGGTCCAACGCCGGAGACTCCGGCAACCCTCCCACCATCGCCTGGACCCTCCCCAAAGGCGTCGTCGCCGGCCCCATCCAGTACCCCGCGCCCAGCCGTCTCCCCCTCGGCCCGCTCATGGACTTCGGCTACG
The DNA here is from genome assembly GCA_043783075.1 of Rhodanobacteraceae bacterium. Classification (GTDB taxonomy): domain Bacteria; phylum Acidobacteriota; class Terriglobia; order Terriglobales; family Acidobacteriaceae; genus Edaphobacter. The sequence goes on along the minus strand of JAYVZU010000082.1, from coordinate 2,110 downwards.
AAGACGAAGTCACGTTCCCCGTCTCCATCGCGATAGCGCCGAATGTCCCCGCTGGCGTAATTCACCTCGACGCGGCAGTCCGTTGGCTTGTCTGCCGCGAGGTCTGCATCCCCGGGAAAGCCAAGATGGGCATCGACCTAACCGTCGCCCCCGGCGCCGCCCCCGCCAAGCTCGTCGGCCCCATCAGCGAAGCCCTCAACCTCGTCCCGCGCCCGCTGCCCGCCACCATGAAGGTCTCGGTCCTCGGCGGCAAGTCCGACTTCGTCGTCACCTACACCAAGGGAGATCCGCAACCCGACGCCGAGTTCTACCCCTTCGATCCCGACCAGATCCAGAATGCTGCCGACCAGGGCGTCGAACACCTCAAAGACGGACTCCGCATCCGCATCCCGCGCGCCATCGCAGATTCCGACCATCCCGGCGTTACTGGCCCTCTCCCCGCCACGCTCCACGGCGTCATCAAGCTCTCCGACACTGAGTCCTACGACTTCACCGCGGCCGTCGTGGCTGGCGAAATCGCCCCGCCACCGCCCGTCCCCGGAGCCCCCGGCGGTTCCGTCACCTTCCTCAGCGCGCTCGGCCTTGCCTTCTTCGGCGGCATCATCCTCAACCTGATGCCCTGTGTCTTCCCGGTCCTCTTTCTCAAGGGCCTCCAACTAATGCGGTCGTCGCAATCGGAGCGCAAACACCTCCGCAGCCACGGCATCGTCTACACCCTCGGCATTCTGGCCTCATTCTGGGCCATCGTCGCCGCGCTGCTCCTCGTCCGCGCCGGGGGCAGTCAGGCCGGATGGGGCTTCCAGCTCCAGTCCCCAACCTTCCTCACCATCCTCGCCTCCGGCGTCTTCTTCTTCGCCCTCTCGCTCGCCGGCCTCTTCGATATCGGCCTCTCCCTCACCAGCGTAGGCGGCGAATACGCCCAAAAAGAAGGCTTCGCCGGCAGCTTCTTCACCGGAGTCCTAGCCACCGTTGTCGCCACCCCCTGCACGGCACCGCTCATGGGAGCCGCCATTGGCTTCGCCCTCGCGCAACCCGCCTGGGTCACCTTCGGAGTCTTCACCGCGCTGGGTCTTGGCCTCGCCACGCCCTACATGCTCCTTGCCGCAAATCCAGCATGGACGCGCCTGCTCCCCAAACCTGGCGCTTGGATGGAGATCTTCAAGCAGCTCACCGCCGTCATCTTCTTCGCCACCGTCATCTGGCTCACCTACGTCTATGGCTCGCTCTTCGCTGGCGGGCAAGAGGGCGGACAGGGCGTCTACCGCATTGCCCTTCTCCTCGGCTGTTTCCTCGTCCTCACCATCGCCGGATGGGTTCTCGGCAAGTGGCCCGCGCGCTGGGGTTCAGCCATCGCCGCAGTCATCATCGCTGCCGTAGGCCTCTCCCTCCCGCTATACCAGCCGAAGGATACCCACCTCGTCTGGGCCCCGTACTCGCAGGCCGCTCTCGATCAAGCCCGTAAAGACGGCCACCCAGTCTTCATCGACTTCACCGCCGCCTGGTGCCTCTCCTGCCAGGTCAACGAGCGAGCCGTCCTCCGCTCTGCCGACGTCCAGCACCAATTCTCCGCCGGGAAAGTGACCCTCCTGAAAGCAGACTGGACCCAGTACGACCCCGAGATCACAAAAGAACTAGCCAGCCTCAACCGCTCCGGCGTCCCCACCTACGTCATCTACCCGGCCAACGCCTCCGCCCCCGGCGACGTCCTGCCGGAACTCCTGACCAAATCACTGGTACTCGAAGCCCTGAAAAAAGACACAAAATAAAGCAAAGCTTAACTAGGATCAAAAAGGAAAAGAACGGGACAAGTACAAACAAAATGTAGTTTCTGTCTGTTTTTATACCGCTCTTCTCCCTCTGATCCTAGTTAAGTTGTAGTTCTGCGCTACTGAGCAGGCTCACCCATCAGCGTGCCCTTCTCCGCCATCGCCGTCTCTGCTGCCTTCGGCATGTCCTCATCCTTCATCACACCCATCGTCTGCGACATCGACCATTTGTGCCCAAACGGGTCTGTCATCTGTCCATAGAGGTCGCCCCAGAACATCTTCGCCAGCGGCATCGCCACCGTCGCCCCAGCCGCCACCGCCCGATACCAGAACGCCTGCGTATC
>JAYVZU010000081.1:0-2408 GCA_043783075.1 Rhodanobacteraceae bacterium | reverse complement strand
AGCGCTGATGGCGTGGGCACCAAACTGAAGGTCGCGTTTGAGCTTGGAATTCACCACACTGTGGGCGCCGACCTGGTCAACCACTGCGTCAACGACATTGCAGTCCAGGGTGCAACGCCCCTGTTTTTTCTCGATTATCTCGCAACCGGACGGTTGGAGAATGACGTTGTCGAAACCGTTGTGCGCGGAATCTCCGAAGCGTGTAAGGCCAATGGCTGCGCGCTGATCGGCGGCGAAACCGCCCAGATGCCGGGCTTCTACGCCGACGGCGAGTACGACCTTGCGGGAACCATCATCGGCTGCGTGAACCGGCCAAACATCATCACCGGCGAGAAGATTGAGGCCGGCGACGTCCTGCTGGGCCTGCCCTCGACCGGGCTGCATACGAACGGATACTCGCTGGCCCGGAAGCTGTTTTTTGAAGTAGCCAAGTACGGCCCGGACCAGTATGTCAACGAGCTGAAAGATAAGACCGGCAGTGCGCTGATGAAGACCCACCGAAGCTACCTCTCGGTCGTAAAAAAGCTGACCAATGGCGGCCTCGTCAGCGGCCTGGCGCACATCACAGGCGGCGGCATTACGGAGAATCTGCCCCGCATTCTGCCGCGCGGTCTGGACGCAGTCATCGACCTCGCAGGCTGGACTGTTCCGCCACTGTTTACGCACCTGCAGGAACTCGGCAACGTGACTCAGGACGAGATGTACCGCACCTTCAACATGGGCATCGGGATGATCGCCGTCATTCCAGCCGAACAGGTGAAGAAGGCAAAGGCGATCCTGAACCGAGCCAACGAGCGCCATCACATCATCGGGCGGATCGTCAGCAAGGGCACACGCAAGGTTGTTTACAACTGACGTGAATGTCCGCGTGAATTCCATGGTCAACGTGGCGGTCTCGGAAAAGCTCGCCCACCTGCAACACGAACAATGGGATCGGAACCGCAAGAAGCCTACTCCGGGGCTTGTGGCGAGAGCCCTTGCCATTCTTGATCGTGCGGGTTCGGATACGCCTGAATCCGGCGACGAACTTCCAGAGGGTTATCGCCGGACAAAGTAGTCCCATCGAGCGGTTGTGAGGGTTTGAATGCAGTCGAGGCGGCAGTTTGTTACATCGTTGGCGGCGTTGGGAATTGCCAGCGATGTTTCTGGATGCCTGCCACGGCGCGGATCCACCGGCGTTCTGGAGTCGATTGACGCGCTGATGCGGCGCTTTGTGCGCGATGCCGGCGTGTCGGCGGGGCAGTTGGCGGTCCTGCGCGGTGGCGTTCGGATCCTCAGCAAGGTGTATGCCGATGCGCCGCCAGCGGGGTATCGGGCCGTGACTCCGCAGAGCCTGTTTCGGATCGCGAGCTGCAGCAAGGTATTTACGCGTGCAGCGGTCTACTCGCTTTCCACTCGCGGCCAGCTGGACATGAAGCAGCGGGTGTTTCCTCTGCTTGGCATCACGAAGCCTGCGGTGGCAAGCGACCATCCAGACCCGCACATCGACGAGATTACGGTGCAACAACTGGTGGACCATGCAGGCGGGTGGAACAGCCGGATCCCGTTTCGCGCCCGAAATGGGGATCAAATTGACGCGAGTCATTTTGATCCCGCGTTCCAGATGCGGAGGATTGCGCAGGAACTAGGGCTTGCCGTGCCGCCGACGAAGGCGCAGGTGGCGCGGTTTATGTACGGAAAACCGCTGCAGTATGTCCCCGGCACGGAAGACTTTGAGTCGACAGCGGGGAAGACCTATTCAAATTTTGGCTATGTCCTGTTGGGCATGGTCGTGGAGGCTGTGACCGGGCAACCGTATGTCGACTACATTCGAGACGGGTTAGATGGCAAAGGAGCTTGGTCCGGCGTTTCCGTCTCGCCGATGCTCAGCCGCAAGAAGAATCCTCTTGAGGTCTGGTACGACGAGCCAGCGTTATGGCCGAGCGCGCTCGATCCCCAATCCACGGCTCCTGTGACTCTGGCAAATGGCGGGACCGGCTACATTACGGACCTTATCGATAGCGCGGCTGGCCTGATGACGAACGCGGAGACACTGGCGCGATTCAGTTCGCGGCACGCACTACGAGGTTTCGGCGGCCGGGCGGCAGGGACAGAGTTCGACGGGAGCATGGCGGGTGCTTACAGCACGATATTGTGCCAGCCAAATGGCATTGATTGCGCGTTCACCCTGAATACCGTCGAGTTTCGAGGCGGAATGCCCTCGATGGATATCTTTGTCGGCTTGCTGACGAGGCTGTTGGATGCGCTCTAGCTAGCGTTCCCACGGCAATGGAACCTTGACCCAGCCCATGCCAGCGACTTTGGCGCCTTCGATGCCGGGTTGCGCATCTTCAAAGACCAAACAGTCCTGGGGCGCAACGCCAAGGCGTTCGGCGGCCATCAGGAACGGCTCGGGGCTGGGCTTGCCA
>JAYVZU010000080.1:0-7299 GCA_043783075.1 Rhodanobacteraceae bacterium | reverse complement strand
CTCGCCCCATAACCATGCTGGGTGTAGTGAGAGGAGTGTGCGCCGGAATCGCTCTCAGTGGCGCTCTATTCACGACTCCAGCGACGGCTCAGGTGATTCGGCAACCTCGACTGCGAGTCTCTCCCCGCGCGAATTTCCCGAATCGCCCCTCACCACGAATCTCCCAAAACGAGTCTCCGCAGCGTCCGCTGGGCCGTCCGACGGCTCAAGCTCCGAAACCTCAGGTCATCCAGCACCGTCAGCCACCACCACAAATTCCCGCTACGCAACTCAATCAGCAACCCGTGCCAGAACGTCTCACGCCCCGTGTTTCAGCCGCTCCTGCGCCGCTCGTCACTCCCAACCGGCCTGGCCAGACCCAGCAACATTTAGCGGATTGGATGGAGAATCACCGCAGTCTTTCGCTGGCCCAGCAACAGCGCGCGCTGGAGAACGAGCCCGGCTTCAAGACCCTCAATCCGCAGGTCCAGCAACAACTACACCAGCGTCTGACCCAGTTGAACGGCATGGCACCCGACCAGCGGCAGCGAATCCTCGAGCGCACCGAAGCCATGGAGCGACTAGCCCCCGTTCAGCGCCAGCAGGTCCGCAACGCGATGGCCCAACTCGGCAGCATCCCGGAGGAGCGCCGCCACATCGTATCGCGGCAGTTCTACCAACTGCGCGATATGCCTGCCGATCAGCGCCAGACGTTCATGAACTCCCCCCAATACCAAGGCCAGTTCAGCGAGCAGGAGCGCGGAGCGGTCGATGGCCTGCTCAACGTGACGCCGATTTACGGCCCGCTTCAGGCTCAATCCCCCCAGCCCCGCTAGTTCTTGAAGAAGTTCTTCGCCAGAAACAGCACGTTCGCCGGCCGCTCGGCCAACCGCCGCATAAAGTACGGATACCACTCCGGGCCAAACGGAATATAGACCCGAACCCCGAAGCCTTCCTTAGCCAGCTTCCGCTGTAAATCCCGCCGAACCCCGTTCAGCATCTGGAACTCGAACTTCGACTTATCCAGTTGGGTCTCTGCCACAAAACGCCGCATTCGCCCAATAATCACCTCATCGTGCGTCGCCAGTCCGCAAAACACACCACTCGTCGCCAGATACAGCATTAGCTCCGAGTAGTTCTGATCGACGTCTTTCTTCTCCGGAAACGCGATCTCCGCCGGCTCTTTATACGCGCCCTTGCATAGACGAATTCGAATCCCCTGCCCCACCAACCGCCTTGTATCCGACGCCGTCCGCCGCAGATATGCCTGCAACACGGTACCCACGCAACCCGGAAATAGGGCGTTCAGCCGCTCCGTCATTGCGATCGTCGCCTCGGTGTACTCAGAACCTTCCATGTCAATCCTGACAAACGATTTAGCCTTCGCCGCATGCTCCACCATGCCGCCGACGATCTGCTCCGCCAGTGATGGATCGAGATCCATTCCCACTTGGGTCAGCTTCACGCTCACGTTGGCATTCAGGCCCCGAGCCTCAATTTCATCCAGCAGTTGGTGGTAGATATCCGCCCCAGCCTGAGCCTGTGCTGGATCCAGTACGCTCTCGCCCAGCGAGTCCAGCGTCACCGCGATCCCCTCGGCATTTACCCGGGCCGCCGCCTGTAGCGCCGCCTCAACAGTCATCCCAGCGACAAACCGGCTGGAAAGCTTGGCACCAAGAGCAGAGCTCTCAGAGAAACTCCGCAACCGCTTGTTGCGAGACATTGCGATAAACATCGAACGCAGCAAATTCGAACCCTCGCCTAGAATCTATTGAAACATCATTCAAGCCCTACTAAAACATCGACCGCCGATTCACACGGATCAACACGGATAAAAATCTTGATCCGCGCTCATCCGCGTCAATCCGCGGTCGTACTTGCTTATTCGTTCTACTGGATCGATCGAACTTTAGCTACCGTCTCTACCGGCGGCGTCACCATCGCGCTGGTATCCTTCAGTGCTGCAATTGCCTCGTCGTACCGGCCGGCTAGCGAGTTGTAGCGGATCACCGCCATCTCCTCCAGCATCTTCATGCCATCCTTCAGATAGCTCATGCGGCTACGTTCGTCGTGGCCCCAGGTCACCGGGACCTCAGTAATCTTGTACTTCAGTTTCCGCGCAATGAACAATATCTCGGGGTCAAATCCCCAACGCTCTATCCGCTGCAGCCGGAAGATAATCTGCGCCGACTCCCGCCGAAATGCCTTGAAACCGCACTGTGTGTCCTTGAACGGCAGACCCATCACGCCACGCGTGATCGCATTGAAGCAGCGACCGAAGAACTGGCGATAGAGCGGTTGATGAATCGTCTGGCGTGTCCTGTCCATCCAGCGCGAACCAATCGCGACATCTGCGCCGGCATCGATCGCTGCCATCAACAACCCGGCCTCTTCCATTGGGGCCGAAAGATCGGCGTCAGTAAACATCACAATGTCCCCGGCCGCCTGCAACAGTCCATTGCGAACCGAGTACCCCTTGCCTCGGTTGCCCGGGTTTTGGATCAGGTGAAGACGCGGATACCGCAACATCCATTTATGAATAATGTTCGGAGTGTCGTCTTTCGAACCATCATCGACGACCAGAACCTCGGCGTCCCACCCCTCGGCCTCAATGCACGACATCACACGATCCAGCGTCGCCTCAATGCGAGCGCTCTCGTTATATGCAGGAATTACGACACTTAACCGCGGGTGCGACATCTCCAACTGCCCTCTCTGGCATCGTACCAATGACCCCGACCACGAAGGGTCCCACCGAGTGCAGCAGGCTCACTTCCGGGCTTGATCATACTGCAATCGTTAGACGTCTGAACACGCGTTTGAGCCTCATTTTTTGCAACCCGACCCGAGCCTGTTAGACTCCACCCATGTCGGACGATCTAAACCAGCCTACGCCACCTCCCATGCCCGAGTCTCAGCCGTCTGCGCCGCCACCACCTGCGGCCCACACAACTTCCGGCCCCGCCACCGGCTATCAGCCTCCGCGCCCGGCGTATGCCTACGCGCAACCATATGCCAGCCCATATGCGACGCCCGGAATTTACCCTCCGGCAAAACCTCGCTCAGCCTGGTTCTGGCCCGTCATTATTCTGGGTACAGTGTTCATCCTTACGCTGGCCTTCTCTACTCTCGTCTATTCCGCAATCCATAGCTCTGACGACGCCTACACCTCAGGCTTCTCATCCAGCCGAATCGCCGTCATCGACGTGACCGGTGTCATCGTGGACGCTGACAAGATCGACTCTCAACTGCGCAAGTACGGCGACGATTCCTCGGTCAAGGCCATCATCCTCCACATCGATTCCCCCGGCGGCGGCGCTGCTGCCTCTCAGGAGATCTACCACGAGGTCCTCCGCGTTCGGCAGGAGAAACACAAGAAGATCGTAGCCTCCGTAGAATCAGTCGGTGCCTCCGGTGCCTACTATATCGCCAGCGGCTGCGACAAGATCTACGCCAACGACGCCTCCGTCGTCGGTTCCATCGGCGTCATCATGGAGTGGACCAACTACGGCGATCTGTACCGCTGGGCCAAACTGAAGAGCGTGGTCATACACGCCGGAGAATTGAAAGATGCCGGCGACCCGACCCACGACATGACTCCAAAAGAGGAAGCCTACTTCCAGTCGCTGGTCGACAACATGTACGGCCAGTTCGTGCAGGATGTCGCCGACGGTCGCCACACCTCACCGGACAAGATTCGCCCCCTGGCCACAGGCCAGGTCTGGACCGGCCAACAGTCGCTACCGCTGGGCCTGATTGACAAGGTCGGCGGATACCGCGTCGCACTGATCGACACAGCGCGCGAAGTCGGTATCAAGGATGAACCGACCATCGTACGTCCCATTAGCGCAAAAAAGGGGCTCTCCGCTCTCATAAGCGGCGATGCCGATGACCTCTTCCCGAATCCCACAAAGATGCTCGACAAATCCCCAGGGTTCTATTTCATGTGGAAATAGTTTCGTCGCTGGAGTAATTGTTGATAAAAGACATTACTTGAAGAGTTTTCCACCGTTTGCGATCTATTTAATGCAACCTACATCGACAAATTTGCGTCGGGGAGTCAAACATAACAGCAATGTCGGTTCAGATGGCGTTCGAGGCGCTTTACGCGACCTAAAGTCACTTGTAGACCGAACTGCTTGCTTTTGAGATATATCGGGACTGGTAGTACCAGTTTTTTTGTCAGAATGCGAGACAATCCAGCAGCTTGATGCGTCTCTATCGTATTCACTGTTACAAAATGCCTCTGGGTCCAAAAGGAGATTCGAATTGACCAAAGCCGACCTAGTCGACAAAGTCACCGCATTGGGAGACCTTACTCGCCGCGACGGTGAGATCATCGTCGATGTGCTCTTCGATTCCGTCATCGGTGCCCTGAAATCGGGCGACAAGATCGAGATTCGGGGTTTCGGGAGCTTCCGTACACGCCAACGCAACTCACGCATCGGCCGCAACCCCAAGACCGGAGCTAAAGTTGATGTACCAGCGAAGAAAGTGCCGTTCTTCAAGCCGTCCAAAGAACTGCGCGACCTCATCAACCCAAAGCTGCTGGCTCATTCCACCAGCAATATCGATCCACACCACCCACCCGCAATGTAACGCGGAAGACCATGCTGTTCCCGGATTTGGTTCCAAGAGCCGTCATTGCCAATCGCGCATGACGGCTTTGTTTTTTGTTCCCCATTTCCTACTGCCAACTCACTGTATGCTGTCTCTACACTATGACTCCCGCCGTTCACACAACATCCCTGACCCGGCGCTTCGGCGAATTTACCGCAGTGAACAACGTGAACCTGACGGTCGCCTCCGGCCAGTTCTTCGGCTTCCTCGGACCTAATGGCGCCGGTAAATCAACCACCATCAAGATGTTGACCGGACTGCTCGCACCAACCTCCGGCTCCATCGAGGTTCTCGGCCAGGACCTGACCGCAAATACCGTCGACCTCAAGCGCCAGATCGGCGTCGTCCCCGAAGGACTTGCCCTCCTCGGTCGCCTTACAGCGCCGGAGTACCTCCGCTTTGTCGGCCAAATGTACGGTCTGGACAATGCCACCACCAAACTTCGTACCGAGGAACTGCTGGATTTCATGAGTCTTGCCGGCGAGAACAAGAAGCTCATCACCGACTTCTCCCACGGAATGCAGAAGAAGCTCGCACTCGCCGCCGCCGTCATTCACGGGCCCAAAATCCTCTTCCTGGATGAACCCTTCGAAGGCGTCGACGCCATTGCCGCCGGGACCCTGAAGAACATGCTGCAGGGAATGATCGCCAAGGGCTCAACCATCTTTCTAACCTCCCACGTCCTCGAGATCGTGGAACGGCTATGCACTCACATCGCGATCATCCAGAAGGGTTCCCTAGTTGCGCAAGGCTCGCTCGAAGAGCTACGTGCCGGCGTGGAGGCGCAACATCCCAGCGGCACCACGCAGAAAGCCACGCTCGAGGAGATCTTCCTCAACGTCCTCGGAACTACGGGGACCGCGCCGCCCGAGCAGGAGCTCTCATGGCTCGGCTAGACCCCAAAGGCATTCCCGCGAGCAGACAGTTTGCAGCAGTCGCATGGCTGCGATGGCGCCTTTTTGTTAACAGCTTCCGCCGCAAAGGCAGTGGCGGCGAACTCGTGGCCCGCATCATCGTATTTCCCGTCGCACTGCTGTTCGTCCTCGGCCCTACCGTCGGAGCCCTCACCGCTTCTTACTTCGCAACCCGCGACAATCACCTCGAATACCTTACCGGAATCTTTTGGGGCATCTTCCTCGTCCAGATTCTGGTCAGCATCAACATCTCAGCACCGGGCCTAAGCTTTTCCCCTGACTCTCTCATCCGTTACCCCGTCAGCTTCCCGCGCTACCTTACCATCCGGCTGTTCCTCGGCCTCCTCAGCGCGTCCACTCTTGTCGGGACCGGTTCCCTCCTGGGCGCAGCGACCGGCATTAGCGCCGCAAATTCCGATCTCGCCGTGGTCGCATTCGCCGCGGCAATAGCGCTCGCAATTTGCAATATGCTCTTCGTGCGAATGGTCTTCGCCTGGATTGATCGCTGGCTCTCCACACGGCGCGCCCGCGAGATCCTCACCGTCCTCGTCTTCGTAGTTTCGATTGGAATTCAGTACGTCAATGTCACAGTCAATGGTGTCGGCAAACATCTCACCCACGCCCAGCGGCAGGTCCGTGTCGACTCCTACCTGCACTACTACCATGCAGTCGAGCCGTTCATCCGACCTCTACCAGCAGGCCTCGCCGGAAGCGCCATTCTCAGTAAAAGTCATGGAGCCACGGCCTACCCATTCGCCCTTGTAGCAGGAATTTTGGTGATTGCCACATGCTTTCTGGCCGTCTTCGGCTTACGGATGCTCCGCGAGTATCGCGGAGAAGACCTCTCCGAAGCGGCCCAGCGCGCGCCAGAGATCGCAAGGGTACCCAATCTCAGTCGTAGCGTTGTGGCGGCCGAACCTGCATCTCCAACCCCAGCCGCAGGCAAGTCGGTCTTTTCTCCGATTGTCGAAGCCCTGCTCGAAAAGGAATGGATCTACGTCCGCCGCAACCCTGCCCAGTTCTACGGCCTGATTGCCCCACTGGCCATGGTCTTTATTTTCGCCGGTCGCCTCGGCAGCTTTGCCCGCACCGGCTACATCTTCCCTGCCGCTGTCGCCTATTCCGTCCTGGGAATCGCCGCGCTGGCCTACAACATCCTCGGTCTCGACGCGAACGGTGTTCAGTTCTACTTTCTAGCACCCATCTCCATGCGAAGCGTTTTTATAGCCAAGAATCTCTTCAACTTCGGAGTCACCGCAGTCCAACTCCTGCTCGCATTTGCCGTCGTCAGCATCAGCTATGAGCCGCCACCAATCCTCATCGCGATCAGTACATTCCTTTGGGTAGCGTTTGCTTGCCTCATCAACGCGACAATTGGCAACATGCGCTCCATCATTGCGCCCAAAAAAGTCGACCCCAGCAAAGTCTCTCGCAAGCAGGCATCGCAACTCAGCGCGCTCATGTGCATCGGCATCCTCCTCGTCGTCGGCGCACTGGGAGCAGGCATTGTGCTGCTCGGGCAGTATCTGAAGCTCAACTGGCTGCCCATTCCAATCCTCGGTGCGCTTGCCATCGCTGCCTTCGCCGCCTACATGGCCGGACTCAACAACGTCGACAAGCTAGCTCTTGAGCACCGCGAATCCTTGATCGAAGAACTCTGTAAGACGAGCTAAACCCGCTGCCTATTCGTCCGTCTTGCCTTTCGGCTTCCAGGCCTTGCGGATGACCGGTGCTGGCGTCGTCTCTGGAGCTTCAATCGGCGCTGCTTCCAAAGCTGGCGGCTCTT
>JAYVZU010000079.1:0-2420 GCA_043783075.1 Rhodanobacteraceae bacterium | reverse complement strand
GATGGTATTCCTAGGGCCAAAACCCTCGACTGACCAACAGATTATTGAGCCTTATCTACTCTCCCACTACCAGCTCATTAGGCTGGTTGATGGGAAGCGAATTATGAGGCGGAGGGCTGACATCGATGAACGGCATTGAGGCCAAAGCTCCCGTGGAAGATATCTTGCGGTCGGTGAACGGCGGACTCTTTTCGGATGCTCGCAAAGTTGTTGTATTCGCTGTTCTTGCTGCTCTCTATCTACTTCCATTCATGCGTGTGGTTATGGGGACGGATGAAGGCCTGCTGGTATACGGATCGGTGCGAATCGTTCAGGGCCAGGTATTTGCGCGCGATTTCTTTGAAATTGTTGGACCCGGAACTCTGTATTGGGTGGCGTTATTCTTCAAGGTATTTGGCGTGTCATTTGTAGTAGCTCACGCTTGCCTGTTTCTTACCTCGCTTGGGACTGCTGTGTTGATGTTTATTCTTTCCCGACGGATATGCAATCTCTACCAGACGCTGCCGTGCGTGGTGATTGCTGCGACTTCGTTCGGTGCAATCTGGCCTACGATCAGTCATCATGTGGATAGCAACCTCGTTGCTCTACTCGCGGTGTCGAGTGCTGTCTTGTGGGTGGACAGGGGAAGCAGCGTGCTCTTGTTTGTGACTGGTATTGCAGACGGCGTGACTGTCTGGGTTCACCTTCCCAAAGGTATTTATCTCATGATTGCGCTGCTGGTTTGGGTGTTTGTCCAACGGAAGCAACGGCCATACTGGGTACGGAATGGGCTACTTTTGCTCGGCGGATGTGGCGTAGTCGTTGGGCTAGGATCGATCTACTTTGCAAGTCAACATGCTCTCTGGGACGTTTTCAACGCGACGTTTCTGTGGCCCTCCCAGCACTATGGGGGCGCTAATACTGTTCCGTATGGCAGTGGAATTGTAAGTACCTACTGGAATCTGTGGTCGTTTGGATCAAGTGAATTAAATTGCACAAAGATACTGGCGGGGTTTTTCATCATTCCGTTCCTGCTGGTAGCTGCGTTGCCAGTGCTGTTGCCGGTGCTGGGGGTGTCCGATTGGAGAAAATTGCTTCGCCCTGACATATCTCTGTTCTGGTTGTGCGGCTGGGCGATGTGGCTCTCTGAATATCATCGGAAAGAAATATGTCACCTTGTTTTTGGTTCGCCGCTGCTCATCCTGCTTGCGGTGTACTACCTTCAGCGCATGAAGCATAAGTTGGCAGGGTATGGCCTGCAGATTCTTATGATGAGTGGGTTTACGTTAGCTATTGCGAATCTTGGATTGGTACTTGTCGCCCATGCGACGCCGACTCGGGTGGGGACGGTCGCAATGTTCAAGGCTGATCCGGTGATTGCGCAGATGGAGGCAAGAATTCCGGTGGGCGAGGAAGTTTTAGTCTATCCATCGAATCCCGTCTACTATTTCTTGACTAGAACAAAGAACCCGATTCGTTGGGGTGGACTTATGTATAACTACAACAGTCAAGCTGACTTTCAGAGTGTTGTCGCGGCCCTGGAGCGTGATCAGGTGAAGTTCGTTGTTTGGGATACGGGCTTTATGGAGCAGAATCTCAGGGTCATATTTCCATCTGCCAAGACTCCTTCTAACGATCAATTGATTGTAGAGCCATATCTGGAGACCCACTATCGGACAGTTTGGGAGGACCGAGGTGTCCGAATCATGGAGAGAGGGGTGGCGGAGGATGGGAGATAGAGACCAGGTTGCGCCCGAGTTTGACCAATTCGCGGGGTCCTACGATGACCTGCTCGCTGATCCTCTTCGGAATCGGTTTGCAGTTGATCCTTTACACTTTCATCGAAGAAAGTGGTGGATCGTTAAGTCATTGCTCGAAATACAAGGTATCGATTATGGGGCCAAGCGGTGGCTCGATGTTGGATGTGGCAGGGGTGAATTACTGAGGTTAGCGGGGAGGAATTTTGCGGAGGCGATTGGTTGTGACCCTTCTGCAGGTATGCTGAGGGCGGATCATTCATTCCATGTCGTGGAGCAAAAGTCGCCGGTATTGCTCCCGTTTGAAGATGGGTCGGTTGACTTTGTCACTGCTGTCTGCGTGTACCACCATGTTCACGGCCCTGCTCGCAAGTTGCTGACTGACGAAGTGGTACGTGTGCTGGCTCCGGGTGGCCAATGCTGCATCGTGGAGCACAATCCATGGAACCCGGTGACCCGCGCCATTGTGAGGCGCTGTCCGGTGGATGTCGATGCAGAGTTACTGACTGCCGGACAGACCAGACAGCTGATGTCCGAGAGCCGCTTGTTGACCCTTCGGACGGATAACTTCCTCTTCTTGCCTGAGGCTTGTTTTGAGCGCTTTGGATGGTTGGAAGGAGCGTTTCGGAAGCTCCCTCTGGGAGGCCAGTACTGTGTGCTGGCTCGCAAAGAGTCGTAATATGC
>JAYVZU010000078.1:0-7308 GCA_043783075.1 Rhodanobacteraceae bacterium | reverse complement strand
GCGCGTCATCTCCGCGCCCGCCTTTTCGATGAAGGGCGGCGGCTGGTTTGCAGATGGCTACGGCTCCGCGAAAAAGAGCGATTCCGCCGCCAGTGAATCCAGCCCAACTCCGCCGGCCACAACTGCGGCTCCCGCAGCAGCACCGGCCGCACCAGCAAGTGCGCCTGCGTCAGCTTCATCTTCCGATAAAAAGTAAGGCAACGACTTGAACGGGAATTAAAAGGAAAACAGCGGGATGGAAGAGGGATGTTTTTATCCCGTCCGTATCCCGCCTTGATCCCTCTAATCCTCGTTCAAGCACTGGCTATTGCTTTTGTCTCCAGATATCGACCCAGTGCCAAGCCAGTCCCAGCGCGATCATTGCAGCCAGCATAAGCCCAATCAGCCGCAGCCGCCGATGCAACGGCGACTCCGTCCGCTCCAGCGTACCCGCAGTCCATGCAGCGTGAACCGCCACTAAATCCGCGCCCAAACCCGGCACTGTCGCCTGTGCCAGCTCCGCATCGGACGACCCAACCGGCAGCGAAGCAAAGACGCGCTCCACATCCGGCGGCGTCCCATCCCGATCCTTCGGAAGCCGCCGAATCAGGTCGTTGACCTCGGCATCGCGTGGGTCGATAAACAGCCGATTGTCGGCGGTGTTGGGGAACAGCGTGGCCTTCCCGGTCATCTTAAGCTCAATTGCCGCGACCACATCCTGGCAGACTCCGAACGCGTAATACCCCCCAAAAGGTATCGCCGGATGAGCCTTGTGCAGCCGCATATAAGCCTGCAGAACCAGCCCGGCGAGCCGTGCTACCTCGATCGCGTCGGCCCCGGTATAAGTATGGGCATCGCGCTTCATCACCCACTCCTGATCCTGCTCGTCCATGGTGCGGAACTGGGCCTTGCCGTCGATCCCGAAGTAAAACGACACGTCGGCATTCATCAGCGGGCCGCGAATATGCCACTCATACTCGGCATGCGAGACCGGCACCAGCAGCGGCCGCTTCGTCCCCGGCACGACGATCTGGGCGTTCAGAAAGAACGGCATCATCACGTCCCGCCCATTCCAGTGCAGGTGGCCGAAGTTCGCGAAGAAGCGCGAGTCCGTCACAGTCACGGTCTGGCCCGTGGCCGCAATCGCCGCGACCAATTCCTCCGGCGTAGAAGGTGAGCGCCCATCATTCCAGACCACACTCCCACCCGGCACACCTTCAAGACCATTCCCCGCAAGCCGATTCAACGCGTAAGCAAGCCGCTGCGACTCCGAGTGCTGCGCCGCAAGCGGACTCGGCCCATCCGTCCGCGACACTCCATAGCCAAGCTGCGTGGGAACATCGGCAGTCACAAAGTCGGCCAGCGTCGACGGCTGCCGGAAGTCGACAAAAGTCCCACCCGACGCGAGCGAGTACGGCCCAACGTCGAGATACTGGTGGCTATCCTTATCCGTCACCAGACGACTCAGCGCCCCAATCGTCGGCGTGATCTCGGACATCGTCCAGCCAGGAAACCGGTCCAGCCCCGACCAGTCCTTGCCCACGATCAGCTCGCGCAAGTGGTGGATCAGGTCCGGAGTCATCAACGCCCCGCCCTGCCGCTTGCCACCCTCAATCTGCGCCAGAAATGCCTCGGTAAATCCCGGCTGCGTCGAAAGCTCACGCATCATTTGCGACAACATCACGGTGTTCGGCGGCATCGGGTCGGTAGGTAGAGCGAATCCGGTCATGGCAGTCAGGGCGATGGCCGCAAGTGCAACTCGGATAACGCGCATACAGGCATTAGACGCGAAAAACAGAGACAATGGCTTGAACGGGGATTAGAGGGATAACAACGGGATATCAGAAGGATGAATTCATCCCGTCCCATCCCGCTCTTATCCCGATAATCCCCGTTCAAGCCGTTGCTTGTTTCTAAACTGCGTCGAGCTTCTTGATCACCAATTCATTCAGCACAGCCGGATTCGCCTGGCCCTTGCTCGCCTTCATCACTTGCCCAACGAAGAACGCGGCAACCGTCCGTTTGCCGCCCTTGAACTGCTCAACCTGCTTCGGATTCGCAGCAATCACCTCATCGATCAACCCCTCGATGACGCTGCTGTCGGAGATCTGCTGCGGCTTCTCGCGGTCGTAGACGGTCTTGAAATCCTCGTTGTTCGCGAACGCGGTGTCGAGCATCGCCTTCAGCATCTTGCTCGAAATCTCGCCCGATTCGGCGAGGTCGGCGGCGAGTACCAGGCCGTCTTCCGTGATGGGTGACTGGTCCGTCTCCATCTCGGCCGCGCGGAGACGCATCGTAATCTCGCTGGTCAACAAGCTGGCAACGCGACGCGGTGACTTCGCGCGCTTAGCGGCAGATTCAAACTGGTTCGCGAACGCCTGCGCCGCAGTAAACGTCGCGGCATCCTGCGCCGAGATGCCGTATTCGGCGATCATGCGCGCACGCCGAGCCTCAGGAAGCTCCGGCAGATTCTTCAAAATTTCGGCCTGCCAATCCGCTCCAACGATGAGCGTCGGAAGGTCTGGCTCCGGGAAGTAGCGGTAGTCGTGCGCCTCTTCCTTCGAGCGCATGGAGTACGTCCGGCCCTCGCCGTTGTTCCACAACCGCGACTCCTGCCGAACGCGGCCGCCCTCTTCGATGACGCCGATCTGGCGCTCAATCTCGTACTCCACCGCGGAGCGGATGTAGCGGAACGAGTTCACGTTCTTCACTTCGGCCTTGGTGCCGTACTCCTTCGCGCCCTTCAGCATAACGCTCACGTTGGCGTCGCAGCGCAGCGAGCCTTCCTCCATGTTGCAGTCGCTGACGCCGGTGTAGAGCAGTATCTCCTTCAGCCGCGTCAGGTACTCGAACACCTCGTCGGCCGAGCGCAGATCGGGTTCCGACACGATCTCGACCAGCGGCGTACCGCAGCGGTTCAGGTCAATGTAAGTCCGCGTCACAGAGTCCGCAAAGCCATCGTGAATGCTCTTGCCAGCGTCTTCTTCCATGTGCAGCCGCGTGATCCCGATGCGCTTCATCACGCCGGTCGAGCCGTCGCCTTCGGGCACGTCCAGCCACCCATTCTCCGCAATCGGCTTGTCGAACTGCGAGATCTGGTAGCCCTTCGGATTATCCGGATAGAAGTAGTTCTTGCGTGCAAAGATGCTGCGTTCGCGAATCTCGCAATGAATCGCCTTCGCCGCGAGCACCGCAAACTCCACCGCCTTCCGATTCAGCACCGGCAGCGCGCCGGGCAACCCGAGGCAGGTGGGGCAGACGTGCGTATTCGGCTCGCCACCGTATTTGTTGACGCAGCCGCAGAAGGCCTTCGACTCGGTCATCAGCTGCACGTGGACTTCAAGGCCGATGACAGGCTGGTACTTGGCAAGGATTTCGGGAGAGAGGGTCGCGGACATGTTGTCTTCATCTTACCCGTTGTTTAGCGCCCAAAGTCATCAGGCAAATCAATACCAAGCTCTTGAGCTTTGCCATCTGATACTTCAAACTCTAGCAGTCCAAAGGTGTTAGGCGCAGTTTTTGTAAAGATACGTCCGTCTCGCACATATCCGCTCAACGATCCTATTAGTGATACTCGGTTCTGCTTGGTATTCGGCTTATCAAGAGCAGACAGAATCTGGTCAATATGTTGAGGGGCGCTAACAACTCTTAGGAATTCCTGGACTCTGGCTAAGGCAGAACCCGGTCGAAGCTCACGCTCGACAGTGCTTCCATTTACCTCTTTTGGCAGAAGCCTCATCGAATCCTGAATAGCCTGCATATATACTTTCGCGTCTCGAATTTGCTGTTCAAGTCGTCCGATTTCAACGACTTTTCGGTCGACCAACTTCTGAAGACTCTCCCTAGCGCCCATTTCGCCCTCGTCAATTCAATATAGCAAAAAGAAAAGATTGAAAACATGGAAAAAATGGGGATCGTGCGGGCAGATCGATATGGTACGCTGCAAATCGAGGGCATATTCCATGGATCTACAGCTAGAGTACATCGTCCAAAGCCTGAATGATTCGAAGACAATCCGCACTAATGGCACCGAAATCTGGACTGCTCGTAAACTTCTTTCAATTCTGGCATACGCTGATTGGACGAATTTCAGAAGTGTGCTCCAGAAGGCAATTGCGGCTTGCGAAAACTCTGGCGTGTTTTCCATCAACCATTTCCGTGAGTTCACGGACATGGTTGAAGTAGGAAGTGGAGCAAAAAGACAAATTGAAAATTGGTATCTTTCCCGTTATGCATGTTATTTGATCGCGATGAATGGCGACAGTGAAAAACCGGAGGTTGCCACAGCACAATCGTATTTTGCGGCACAAACTCTCAGCGCCGAGGCTTCCGAATCGCTCACGGAAGAAGAAAGACGCTTAGCGCTTAGGGATAGGGTCAAGGGCGCAAATAAGAAACTAGGCGGAGCTGCCAAGGACGCTGGAGTAAGAAGCCAGAGCTTTGGCATATTTCAAGATGCGGGGTATAAGGGGCTCTACGGCGGTCGAGGAGTCAAGCAAGTCAAATTAGCAAAAGGAATCCCAGTGAAAGAGGACCTCCTCGATTGCATTGGAAGAGCTGAATTAGCAATGAATGAATTCCGGATCACGCAGACTGAAGAGCGTCTAAGATCTTCAAACGTCCGTGGTGAACAGAAAGCAATCGACACGCATCATCAAGTTGGAAAAACAGTTCGAGAAGCTGTTCGGAAAAGTGGCAATAAGATGCCAGAGCAACATCCGGCGGAACCTTCGGTCAAGAAGCTTGCTTCGAAGAAAACGCCAAGAGGTCTAACGCGATAGTTCCCACCGAGGTCCAGCCATACCCTTGAGATAATTCCAACGCAGAAAGCAGTAAACAATCCGCAGAAAGGCCCCAAACCTCGCAAAAGGGTTGGGGCCAGATCGTTATCCGACTAGGCTTTTTGAACGCCGCGTCGTCAACCGTCCCGTTGATCGTGACCTTTGTGATCGCCAGCGTATCGTAGGTGTTCCAATTGCTCCGAACAATCTTGTGCGGAGTCAGAACACCGTTTTCAGTCCGGTACTGGCTGTAGTCGGTGTTCTCGATCAGCGAGCCGCCGAGCGCAGTGTCTGTCCGGGTCACTCGCCGCATCAGCAGCCCGGTGGCGTCGTCGAAGATGAACTGCTCGGACGTCTTGCCGTTGGTGCCACGCAGAATGATCGCGTCAAACGGCGTCGCACCCGGAGCCAGCGTGAAGTTGCCGCGCGTGGTCGAATCCAGCTTGGCGTACTTCGTCTGAATCTCCGCCACCAGCGACATATCCGCACCGCGCAGCGCAGACTCCAACTGGAAACCCTTCAGATCGCCGATGCGGTCACCGTTTTTCGACCAGCCAGCCGTGCCATCGAAGCCGATGGTCGATGGTGCCGGAGCCGAGTTGGCGGTCTTCAGGTACATCGCGCCCTTTTGCTTGATCGTAAACGGCACAACCTGCGCCGTACGGTTGGTGACGATACCGGTCAATTCGCGCTCCTCCAAACTGGCTGCGGCGGAGCCGAGGACGTCAGCATACTTCTTCAGCACGTCAGCCGCCGGAGGTCCTGGAGGCGGCCTGGTATGTGGCCCACCACCGCCGCCAGGACCGGCCGGAGGATTCGCAGCGCGCAGAGCCATCATCGTCTGCATGGTATTCGCCGCAACCATCTGCTCCGACGTCATCATCGTCGCCGTTTGGAAACCCGCCGGACGCCCCTGACCCTGGTGGCAGGTGCCGCAGTTGATCTTCAACTTGCCAAACTCTTCGCCTCCACCGTTCACCGCCGCGACGATCTTCATCATCTCGCGGCTGGTCTTCTTCGCATCCGTCTGTGCAGCGGTGTCGAGACGGCCCGTGGCCTTGTCAGTTGCGTGGCAGCTATTGCAGTCACGGCCGGTCGACGCCGAAAAATAGCGCATCGTTAGGATGAGGTCATCCTCGTTCAAATCCTTCAGGATCTGGACATCCTTAAACTTGTGCGGTTCACCGGGAGCTCCGGCAGGCTGCTGTGCGTGAAGAAACGGTGCAGCTAGGAATGTGGTGAGACAGGCGGCGCGCAGAAAGCGCGTAGCTACGATCATGACTGATACCCTTCGGAAGGGGGTACGACGCAAATTGAATTTGAAGACCGTTAGTCAGGATACGGATATCGCACAGAAAAGTCGCAACGATACGGTGTCGTGACCGTATGGTGACAAGTTTGGAACTCAGCGCATCCGGATTTCGACACTTGGTTCCAATATTGATACCATTGCGCCATGCCCTCTTCGCAGAACATCATCGATCGGATGCGCCGAGAGCCGACCAGCATTAGATTCTCCGAACTATTGAAAGTCTGCGACGATATATTCGGAAAACCAAGGTAATCCGGCACCAGCCACCTGATCTTCAAAACGCCTTGGCCGGGCGACCAGCGTGTAAATATCCAAAATGACAAGGGAAAGGCCAAGGCTTATCAAGTCAGGCAAGTACTGCTGGCTATCGACAAGCTTAAGGAGGAAGGACGATGAGCGTCGATCACTATACCTATCGTGTTACCTGGTCGCGGGAAGATGGCGAGCATATTGGCTTGTGCGCTGAATTTCCGTCCCTTTCGTGGCTGGCTGGCACTCCCGAGGAAGCGTTGGCAGGCATTCGGCAGGTGGTAGCGGAAGTAGTTGCAGATTTGCAGTCAAACGGAGTACCGTTCCCGTTGCCACTGGCAGAAAAGCACTACAGCGGCGAATTCCGGGTGCGAATCCCCCCGCACTTACATCGCTCTCTGGCTATGCAAGCTAAAGAGCAAGGCGTGAGTTTGAATCGTCTGGCAAGCGCGAAACTGGCTGGGTGAGGATCTACATCCCACCTCCGTAAAGGCACGGAGATGGTGCACCCAGAGATTTTTATGGGATAAAAGAACGACGCAGTTGAAACTAGAGCATTTTGCCGTCGCGCATTTGTACCGTGCGATCCCCATAAGCAGCCGCTTCCGGGTTATGCGTAATCATCAGGATCGTCTGCCCCAGGCGCTTGTTCAGATCGCGCAACAGCTTCAGCACAATATCCGAGTTCTTGCTGTCGAGATTACCGGTCGGCTCGTCGGCCAGCAAAATAGCAGGGCCATTAACGATGGCGCGGGCGATTGCGACCCGCTGCTGTTCGCCACCGGAGAGCGCGCGCGGCTTGTGGTGCAGGCGCTTCTCAATCCCCAGCATCCGCAGAACTTCCTTGAAGCTTTCGTCAAAGGCGATCGGCCGGCGGGCCACGTCGCGCACGATCTGAATATTCTGCTCTGCGGTCAGGGTCGGCAGCAGGTTGTACTTCTGGAAGACAAACCCGACCGTGTACTTGCGCAGTTCGTTGCGCTGCGG
>JAYVZU010000077.1:0-21879 GCA_043783075.1 Rhodanobacteraceae bacterium | reverse complement strand
AGACCGGAGAGTGGGTCGACTGTGGCAAGACCTACTCACAGCAGGCACAACGAACTTTGAGAGTGGCCCTGGGCAAGGCCGTGGAATGGAATCGTCTTCAAACCCGCATTAGTTTCAAAATCGCAAAGACTCCGGGGCGCGATGGTGTCATTACCCCCGAGGTCGAGCAGGTCATCCTACGTGAGCTGTCAGGCTACCGAACGAAACGTCCCTGGTTGGTACTGATCACGCTGATGGATACAGGTTGCAGGCCGTCGGAGGTCTTCGAGATGAGGATCGAGAACATCGATTGGGCAGGTAGGCGCATTCTTATACCAGACGGCAAGACGGAGAATTCAAGGCGATGGGTAGGTATGACCGAGAGGATGCACAAGGAGCTGTCGCTGTGGTGTCACGGATCTGACTGCCCGGGCTGGCTCTTCCCTGCCCGGACCCGCAGCAGTAAGAATGGTCATCTCAACTCGATCGCAAATAGCTTCAGGGCCGCCTGCGTCCGTGGCGGACTGGACCCCAAGCTGGTTCCATACTTGGCCAGGCACACATTTGGGACTACCGCGATGGAACAAACGGGAAACACGTTTCAGGTCATGAAGGCAATGGGCCACTCGTCGGTGCTGAGCATGCAGCCCTATCAGCACCAGCAAACCGCCCAACTCACCGATGTAATGAACAGGAGGAATGATGCCGGGCGAAGATCCCTACCACTTGCAGCACAGTCGGAACCCTGGGTTATTCAGCGGTGACTACAGGCGCATAAACCATTCGTAATCTGAAGTTTAGAGGTGCTGATTCAAACAAAATGGGATACCTTGAATTTGTACCGCAATTCGTGTCAAATTCGAGAGGTAGACCAAATTGCTTCCATTCCTAATTGCAGGCGCAGTGGCGATCTATGCGCTTGCGAAGAAACCAAATAGTGGACCGGCTAAACCGGCTTTACCACCCACGTCTGCCTCACCGGTTCCACCGATCGCCGCCCAACGTGTCTCGAGCGATGAAGACTTCTATTCCACAGAAGACTACATCAGCGACTGTGCCGACGAATGGGGGATGTCTGAAGAGCAAGTGGAAAATCAACTTGGCTTTGATGATTGAATATGGACTGCCGACGCACTGTGCGTCGGCAGCCTTGGCGCCGTGCTGGGATTAGCCCACCGAGACGGCGACGTTCAAAACCCCAATCAGTGTCTGAGTCCAATTCGCTCTCTTTTGCCAGCTCACAGTCGGGTGGTTCGTGCCTCAGCAAAGGCATACTTTAGGCATACTCGATTCACGAACCCGTATAAACATTGACGATTTGCCGCTCTGGAATGTCGACTCTTAATCGACTGGTTGTAGGTTCGATTCCTACCGCGTCCACCAAAAAAATGTGTCAAAAACAGACAAACCCAGCGCTCAACGTGCCATGTTTGTCTGTTTTTCTTTCCATTGCCAACGACCCAATAGCCATTCCGGTGGTCGCGTCACATCCTAATAGAATGAAAACAGGAGTGTTGGGCACCCGATGAGCATAGCTTCCTACCCCCTTGAGCAACTCCTCATCAAACGGAAGGCCTTCCGCCGGCAGTTGCTCGAAGGGACAAACCTCAGCAACCTCCGTATCGCCGTCCTGGGCGGCAGCACCACCAGCGAGGTCGTCGACCTTCTCGAGATCCTCCTTCTCGACAGCGGATTCCGCCCGACATTCTTGCAGTCCGATTATGGTCGCTACTACGAGGACGCCGTTCTTGAGCCGCACCTCATCGCCGACTTCAAGCCCGACCTCATCTACATCCACACCAGCATCCAAAATATCCAGACCTTCCAGCCGATTGCCTGCACAGAGGCCAACCTCCCAGACTTTGTAGCCACCGAACTCGCACGCTACGAGGCCATTTGGACCTCGCTCACAACAGCGGTCGGGTGCCAGATTATCCAGAACAACTTCGAACTCCCGGCCCACCCCGCGCTCGGCAATCTGGACTCTGTAAGCCCCGCCGGCCATGCCCGTTTCGTCCTCGAGCTCAACCGTCACTTCGCCATCGAAGCCGCAAGAAACCACCGCCTCATCCTGCAGGATCTCGCCACTCTCTCCGCGCAACTCGGCCTCAAGCATTGGTTCGACCCGGACCGTTGGTTCAGCTACAAGCTTGCCCACACCATCGAGGCCAGCTTCGCCATCACCTCTTCCCTTGCCGCGATCATACGAGCCATCTATGGCCGCAGCCGCAAGGTCCTCGTGCTCGACCTTGACAACACCCTTTGGGGCGGCGTGATCGGCGACGACGGCCCGGACAAGATCGTCATTGGCAAAGAAACGCCAATCGCCGAAGCCTACTCCGCCTTCCAACAGTACTGCCTCGCTCTCCGCGATCGCGGTATCCTTCTGGCCGTCTGTTCGAAAAACGACAAGGAAATTGCCCGCCAGGGCTTTGCACATCCCGACTCCATCCTCAAGCTCGAACACTTCTCTGCCTTCAAAGCCAACTGGGAATCCAAGCCCGATAACATCCTTGCCATCGCGCGCGAGCTCAACCTGGCCCCCGACTCCTTCGTCTTCATCGACGATAACTCCGCCGAGCGCACACTCGTCGAGTCGCAGATCCGCGGCATTGCCGTTCCCAACATAGGCGATCAGGTCACTCATTTTGCCGCGATCATCGAAGCTGGCCGCTACTTTGAGCCCAGCTCCCTTAGCGAAGACGACCTAAACCGCGCCCGTTCGTACACCCGAAACGTCGACAGATCCAAACTCCAGCAAGAGTTTTCAACCTATGGCGAATATCTCGACTCTCTCGCGATGTCAGCTGAAATAGACCTCTTCAACTCAACGTACATTGAACGAATCGCCCAACTTACCAACAAGACCAACCAATTCAACCTTACTACCCGCCGCTATACGGTCGCCGAGATCGAGTCCACCGTCTCCGATCCCGACCACCTCGGCATCTTCGGTAAGCTCACCGACCGCTTCGGCGAGCACGGTCTGGTCTCAATCCTTCTCGGCCACCAGACCGGCGAAGACCTCCATTTAGACCTTTGGCTTATGTCTTGCCGCGTCCTCAAACGCGATTTGGAGCTTGCGATGCTCGACACCGTTGTCGAACGCGCCCGCGACCGAAACATCACCACCCTCCTCGGTTACTGCGTCCCCACTCCCAAAAATGGCATCGTCCAGAACCTCTACGACCAACTTGGCTTCACACTCCGACACAAGGATGCGCTCACTCAATCGACCGTCTGGTCTCTCGGTATCAGCAGCTATAAGCCCCGCAACCGGCACATTCGCATCCACCCTTAAGCCAGTCTGCTCGGCCTGAAATGTTATGATCGGAGTGTCCGGAAAGTCGAACTGGCCATATCCACGGTCTATCCTGGAACCCGCCTCGAAGCGGATAACCTGTTACAGACATTGGTTTTAGCAAATAAGGGAGCCACGGTTTGACCACCGCGAAAATCGGAGAAGCAGCGTCAAAGACGCGACCTTATTTCCGAGAGTTGGATGGCATCCGAGCCATCGCCGCCCTCATGGTCATGACCTTCCACTTCGGGCAGGATTGGTACCATCTCGGATTCCTCGTTCTGGGCCAAACCGGCGTCGATCTCTTCTTCGTCCTCTCCGGCTTCCTGATCACCACGATCCTCCTCCAGTCGCCCCACGGAGACTGGCACGAGATCAAGAACTTCTACATCCGCCGCACCCTGCGGATCTTCCCGCTCTACTACTTCTACCTGATCGTCGCCTGTATCTTCGGTGGCATGGTCTCCTTCTGGTACTGGATCTACCTGCAAAATATCGCCTCCGCGTTCGCCATCAGCTGGCATATCGCACCCCTGCGCGGTCCCGACCACTTCTGGTCGCTCGGCGTCGAGGAACAGTTCTATCTGTTCTGGCCATTTCTGATCCTGTTCTGGCCACGTCGCTGGCTCGCCTCGGCAATGTGGGGCGCGGTCGCGTTAGCCATCGTCACCCGAATAGCTCTCGTCCACACCTCGGTCGATACCTTCCCGTTCATTCTGACGCGTCTGGATGGGCTGGCCGCCGGCGCAATCCTCGCCTATTACTTCAACTCCGGCGCACTCCAGGGCAAGAAGCTCCTTCTCGGTGCCATCGGCATCATCGGACTCATCAGCATGGGCATCGAGAAGATCGTCTCCCACGGAACCGGCGTGGCATGGGTCGAAGTTGCCAAGTATTCTTCCGCAACCGCCCTCTACACCTCCGTTGTGGGGCTGCTGGTCATCACCAGTGGGACAATCCTCCACCGTGCGCTCCGCTCTAAACCAATGCGGGCAGTCGGGAGAGTCAGCTACGGCATGTACGTCTATCACCCGGTCATCTTCTACTACCTGCCACGTCACCTCGGCCCGCTGCCCATGCTGCTCAAGGCGCTGATCTCTTTCGGCGTAGCCTACGCAGTCTCACTTGCCAGTTACTACGGATTTGAGAAACGAATCATGGAATTGAAAGACCGCTTCGCAGTCGAAAAGCCATTCAAGACAGTATCGAGTTAATTCGCAAGTTGTCTGTTCTACTTGGCGCTGTTTTGCTTATTCCGTAGCGCCCTTTGCGTTTCGGACTGGCCTTTTCTCTAGAACGAGAACGAAAGCCCGCCCTGCACCGTCCGCGGGGCCTGCGCGAAATAAAGCGTCTGGCCATCCGCCGAAAGGAATGGCCGATACCCCTCGGCCAGCAGGTTCGTCACATCGATCATCGCATCCAACCCCTTCGGCAACCGCATCCCCCACCGAATCGGCTGGCGCAACTGGAAGCTGAGAAACGCCTGGTCGCTGAACGAGCTGTACGGATCAACCGCCGTCACAAACTTTGACGGCTGCCAGCGGTACGAAGTCCGAATCCGTGTCCCGGAACCCTTGATCCTGCCCTTGAGTGCAATCGTCCCCGACTGCGTGCTCTCCGCGCGCAAAGCCTCCAGTGCATCCGAGAACTCAGCCAATCCGCCCGTCTCTGAAGCGATCGCCTCGCCCGAGCTATACTCGGCCGCGACCCATAGACCACCCAGCAGCGGAGCACTTGCTGTGAGCCTTGCACCATTCGTCGTATACCCCGTAGCCAAAGTCCGGAAGCTCCGAGTCGATGGATCGACCATCATTCCAGTTGGAATCTGGCTCGCCAGCCCCGCAGTCGGACCCATCAATCCGCCACCAGAGATGGCCGTCTTCCCAATTGCATCGTGGTAGTACGCCAACGAAACCGTACCCCGCCCAGCCTTCCGGTCGACTCCAACTTCCTGGTGGCGACCCGTCTCGAGCGCCAGCTTACCATTCCGCACCAAGGCAACCGGAACTCCGGACTGACCAGTCGTTACATCCTCAAAGCCTTGCAAGCTGCGATCCGTAGCCATCCGGTAGTGCAGCGTCCACACCCCCATCGGGTGCGACGAAAGCCGAATAAACGGATGCGTCGCGATGCCCATCCGACTCGTATTGATCGCCTGCAGACTTCCACCCACCTCAACCTGCAGCAACTCGCCCAGGCTCATACGCTGCGCACTTGTCACCGAAAAAGCCTGCAACCCGGTCGTCAGACCCTTAGTCATCAACTCCGGATGAAGCTGGTAGCTCACAACCGTCCGCACCGCTCCATCGAAACCCTGGCGCTGTTCGAGTCCAACATCAAACTGTTGCGACGGCCCCATCGCAGACGGCAATTTGGTCGTCGCAATATCGCTGCGGATCGCCATATCGGCGCCGCCATCCATCTGCCGGTGAATCGCCAGAATATTGTGCGTTCCGCCGCCGCCAAACTCTCCGTCGCCACTCGTCACCGCCGCCCGAGCTCGCGTCTTGTCAGCGCCGGTCGACTCCGACGCACTCGACGAGACTTCAATCAGAGTTCCATCCTCAACAATCCGAAGAATCGGCCGGTTCGCCGACGACCGAAGCGTCCACTTCCAGTCATCATCCGGATCGTCTACTCGACGACGCTCTGCCGGCAACCACTGTGCGGTGTCGAACAACGCCGCCAGCGTCAGGTTAACAACCGTAGTTGCACCCTGCCGAAGCTGCAGGTTCCCCTTTGTTACCGGAACAAATAATGTCGCACTCGCCCGAACCAGGTACCGTCCCGGGTGAAGATTGGCAATCAGATAATGGCCGTGGGAGTCTGTGAAAGCTGTCGCAACTGTGGTGGAGTTTGCCGCCAGCACCTGCACCAGCGCGCCCATCTGCACCACACCCTGTGCATCCCGCACCACGCCGGAGACCACTGCTCCACCATCTGCGGCACGAGCAACCGTCGTGACAAAGATCGCAATCCCCATCAGGAGAAGCGCCGAGAAGCCGGGTTGAGTGCGAACTGCCTGGGACCGTTGCACAGCGTACCTCTGTGCGTCGACGACCTGTTCCTGAAATCCAACACCCACATGCTGCCGGTCATCGCATTGCTTCCGCGTGTCCGTGCCGCGTGTAACTTGCGGATGCTGCTCTTCTACTCTCACCGCTCCATCGTCGTTCCGGCCTGGCCAGAATCGCCGTATCTGCAGTCTTTGCTTCATTTACTCAATCGTAAACGGTGCGGATTCAGCAAACTGCTGCTTCTTCACGCCGTCATTTACTTTGATGCTCACAGAATACTTGCCCGGTTGAAGACTTGCCAAGGGCAGGCTCTTCTCCAGCGTAACCTGATCTGCATTCGGGCTAAGCTTGTTCGTCGTCTCCGACACATTCAGAATAGCCTTATTCGTGGCCAGATCTGTAATCTGGTACTCGATCGTGGCACCATTCTGCTTGTTGTGCTCGTCGATACCCAAATTGTAAACCTGCATCCAGAAGTTAAGATTCTGATTGCGGTGGAATGTAATCGGCACCGCCTGGCTCGCCGAGACGCGCGGGCGGATCCGGGTATTGCCAATGACAAAGTTACCCGCGCCGATATCCTTCGACGGCACCCGCTCCATCACGTCCGCCAGGATCAGCGAAGAGTGTGCAAGCTGGTCGTCGTCGAACTTCGGTACGTTGATGCTGCGACGCCAGGTGCCGACGTGGTCAGGATTGTTCACGTCCTTGATCACGATGTCGACTTTATAGAGTCCCGGCGAAAGCGGTACGGCCTTCCAGTACACCGAAAGCTTCTGCTGCTCCTGCGTCAGCAATTCGCTGGGCGAAGTGGCCGAAACCGTCTCTTCGAAGGTGTACAGCGGACGTCCGGTCAGGTTCGAGACCCGGCCCAGAATATTGACCGTTCCAGCGGAAACGCCGTCCTTCGTATTGAAGGTGATGTCTTTATTGTGAATTTGAACAGTCAACGGCACTAGCACGGTGTCGTTCGTAATCTTCACGTAGTCGCTGCGAACGTCGAAGAGGAACGGCGGTCCGTTCAGAATCTTCGAGTTCACCATGTAGGCTTCGAGATCCTTGAACTTGATGACCGGCGGAGCCATTAGCTTTGCCATCCGGTCCAGCCGATCGAACTGTTTCGATGCGTTACCCTCGGTACCGGGTCCCTTGCCAAGCTGTTCCAGCCCACCACCCGAGAAACGGTCCGCCTTGCTCGACTGGCCCATCTGTTCGGACATCGTCAGACCAGCGCCCGGTGTCATCTTGAGCGCGTCTTTTTCCGAGCGGTCGATCGTCATGTGGTAATCGCCACACATGCAGGTGTCGACAAACTCGATATCGATGTTATCGCCAATGCCTTCAAGATACCGGTAGTGCCAGATCTCAAACGGGAACGTCGACGTGTTGCCGCCGCCCTCATCCATCGGACGGTCGTAGCTGCCGCCGCTGGGGTGCGAGTCGATATTGTCGGCCTTGCCGTATGCGATATAGATGTGTCCGCGATCTGTCCGCCAACCCGACTTTCCGGCTGCAAAGTGTTCATTCGCATAGGCAATACGCGCATAGTGCTCTTCGCGGTACTCATTCTCCGGCGACTCGGGATTCGGATTCCGCCGCAGCCAGAAGTTCTCAATGAACTGATCGCGTTCCAGATCGTTCGAGAGATGCTTGAACGCCGACAGCTCTTCGTCCGTGATGATCCAGCGCACGTCCTGGTCGACCCAGGTCTTGTACGAGCCCTTCAACTCCTGCTTCATCGCTCTGTTGGTCTGGATCTTCTCGGCATCCGTACGCGGACGATTCGTCGGATCTGGCTTATCTGCAACCACAGGCCCACGAGTTACCCCGTCCGGATTCTGCGCCAGAGCGGCACTATTCCAAACCACTCCAGGGGTCATTGTCAGACTCAGCACAGCGGCACTCAGAAAGCCAAAACGGGTTACAAGGCGACGGTCATTCATTGGTATTACCCCTACTCCTGCTAAACCTTCATTGTAGGCCGAATTGAAGCAACATTCAAACAGGTTGACCCATGGCATGCAACCATCTCAAAAACGATTTGAACCCTTTTACCCACTGCTATCGTCAACTGCTGCAGTGGTTTAATCGATGACGCAGAGAGATTCAGACGTTCGGTCAAAGGGTTCGTGCCAATTCGACGTGACAGGACGGGATAAGGTATCCACAACCACCTCGAAACTAGAAAAATAAACGGGCAAATGTACTTTTTCGGGAACATTCCTACCGCCACCGCCGTACTGTATGTGACGTCCTCTTGCTACACCGCTGAAACCGGTATCTGCGGCCCTCATTTACCTAACTCCGAGGCTCTGCCTAAACCTTGGAACCAAACGAACCACTTCGACTGACCAAAGGCCTGAGAAGACATTCATGAACGTCAAGAAAATCCTGATCATCGTCGGTATCCTGCTCACAATCGGTATCGTCACCGGACTCACCATCTGGCGCAGCCAGTCCAACGTCATCAAAGTGACGACCGCCACCATCGGCAACCAAGACCTGACCTCGATCGTCAGCGGTACGGGCCAGATCAAGCCGAAGACCTACGTCAACATCGGTGCCACCTCTTTTGGCCGTATCACCCACCTCAACGTCAAAGAGGGTGATCACGTCAAACAGGGCACCGTGCTGGCAACGCTCGAGAACGTGCAGCCCAGTGCGACTGTCGCCGCCCAATCGGCCAGCATCGCCGCCTCCCGCATCGACATCACGTCTTATCTCGCCGCCGAGCAGACAGCCAAGGCCAACATCGCTCAGGCCAAGGCCGATCTCGAGCAGAAGAAGCTCGACTACGACCGCGCCAAGGCTCTTTACGACGACAAGCTGATCGCCAAGCAGGATTACGACTCCAAACGTGCGGCCTTTGAGGTTGCAACCGCGACCCTCGCGCAGCGCACAGCGGCACTCGCTCAGGCTGTCGCGCAGACCGCATCCCAGCGCGGCCACGTCGATCAGGCTGTTGCCAGTCAGCGCGCTAACTTTGACGCCCTCGACAAGACCATCTCCCGCGCTCCATTCGACGGCCTGGTCACCAACGTTCCCGTCCGCGAGGGCGAGACGATGGTCACCGGGATCCAGAACGCTCAGGGTTCAACCCTGATGACCCTTGCCGATATGTCCGTCATTACCGCCGAAGTCAAGGTGGATGAGACCGACATCGTCAGCCTTAAACTTGGCCAGACTGCCGACGTCACCGTCGATGCCCTGCCCGGAAAAATCTTCAAGGGCCACGTCACCGAAGTCGGCGATCAGGCGCTCCTCCGCACCACCGGCGTCGCCACCAGCCAGTCCACCACCGGCACCGAAGAGGCAAAGGACTTCAAGGTGATCGTCACCATCGACGATGTCAGCGGGCAACTGAACGATGAACTTCGCCCAGGCTTGTCGGCCACTGCCAAAATCACGACGGCGCGCCGCACCAATGTCCTGACGATTCCGATTCAGGCAATCGTCCAGCGCGATCCGATCGGCGAAAAGGAACTTGCCGCCAACGCGGGCAAACCGAAGAAAACCTCGGCCTCGGCAGCGGTTTTCTCCGGAAAGGCTAAGCCCGTCCTGGTCCAGGGTGTCTACATTCTGCAGCCGGATCACAGCAAGCAGCGAGCCACCTTCGTCCCCATCAAAACAGGGGTGACGGGTGCGACAGATATTGAAGTCACCGACGGTCTTTCGTCCGGTCAAATCATCGTCACCGGCCGCTACAAGATTCTTCGAACCCTCAAGAGCGGTACCACAGTCAAACCAGATAACACAGTGGACGCGACCACTGACTCGTCCAGCTCTTCCTAAGCAGCGCAACATGATAGGGTGTCCCACCTCAACCAGCGTCATCGTTTGAGGTGGGAGAACGACCCCGACCGGAGAACGAATGTCCGTAGCCGAACTCGATCCAGCTCTTATCAACGCCGACGGTCCCCACGCCGGCGACGTCATCGTGACCAGCAATCTCTGGAAGACCTATGTCATGGGTGACCAGACGGTCAATGCCCTCCGTGGGGTGAATCTCCGCATCCAGCACAACGAGTATGTCGCCATCATGGGCCCATCCGGCTCCGGTAAGTCCACCCTGATGAACCTCATCGGCTGCCTCGACTCACCCTCGCAGGGCAAGTACTGGCTCAACGGACACGACGTCTCCGAACTCAATGATGACGAACTCGCCCGAATCCGCAACAAGGAAATCGGCTTCGTCTTCCAGACGTTCAACCTGCTCGCCCGCGCCACGTCGCTTCACAACGTCGAGCTGCCACTCATCTACAACGGCACACCCGCCGCTGAGCGCATCGCCCGCGCCACCGCTGTTCTGGAATCCGTAAACCTCGGCTCCCGCATGATGCACAAGCCAAACGAGCTCTCCGGCGGACAACGCCAGCGCGTCGCAATTGCCCGCGCCCTCGTCAATAAGCCAAGCATTATCCTCGCCGACGAACCCACCGGAAACCTCGACTCCAAGACCGGCGACGAGATCATGGCCCTCTTCGATGAGCTTCACGCCAAGGGCAACACCATTGTCGTCGTCACCCACGAGCCCGATATCGCTGAGTTCGCCCACCGCATCATTACCATCCGCGACGGCGTTATCGCCAGCGACCATCCCAGCGCCCGTTGGGCCAACCGCACGGCCGAACACCACAGCAAGGGTGCCTCCGCGTAATCGTTGGCGAGGTCATTCCTATTTAGGAGTGGCCGCCCCCAGCACCTTGATTGTGTGCAGCCATTCCTCCGCCAGGCCCGGCCACTTGGTCGACACCGGAGTCTCTGCGGCCCTTAACCCAAATCCATGCCCACCCTCCGCGTAAATATGCATTTCTGCGGGAACCTTAGCGTTCTTCAACGCCATGAAGTAGAAGATCGAGCTCTCGACCCGCGCCGTATAGTCATTCTCCGCCTGCACCAGAAATGTGGGTGGCACAGCAGCCGTTGGCACAATCGAGGCTGGCACCGACCCATCCGGCAACGACGTATAGCCCGGATACATCACCATCTGGAAGTCTGGCCTCGCATCGACAGTCGAGACCGGAACATTCTTGCCCTGAAAATCCGGATGTGTACTCAGTACGACCGCCAGATGCGCCCCCGCCGAGAATCCAATCACCCCAATCCGTTTTGGATCAATCCCCCACTCCTTCGCATGGGTCCGCGTCAAGCGCATCGCCTGCTGCGCGTCTTCCATATCCTCTACGCTCTCGGGAAAATGTTTTTCCTCTGGCACCCGATACTTCACCAGCACGCATGTCATCCCCAGCGAGTTCAACCACTGGCAAACCTCGGTGCCTTCCAGCTCCATTGACAGGCGAACATATCCGCCACCCGGAAACACCAGAGCCGCAGCGCCATTGTTCTCCCCAGCCAAGGGTGAATAGAGTGCCATATTTGGCTCACTGACATTTGTCAGCCGAAACGAGGGCTTCCCCGCGACCATGTGGTGCTCCGCAGCAGTAATATCGCCCTCCGGCCCGGTCAAATGGCTTGGCTCCGGAGCCCCACCGGGCCAAAGCAACATCGTGTGCTGTTGCGCCATCGCAGTCGATCCAGCCGCCAACATCAAAACCCCAAGTAACCCGACTTTTCTCATGCGCAACATCCTAAGCCAAACCGATACCTGCATGCCTTATACCGTCTTTGCGATCAGTTGGAATCATCGCGTTTATTTCGTGTGGCCTTGACCCAATATGTGGATCGTGCGGAGCCATTCCTCTGCCAGCACTGGCCACTTCGCAGCCACCGGAGCGTCGGTAGGTCGCAATCCAAACCCATGTCCACCTTCGGCAAAGATGTGCATCTCCGCGGGAACCTTGGCATTTTTCAACGCCATAAAGTAGAAGACGGTGCTCTCGACCTTCGCCCCGTAGTCATTCTCCGCCTGCACCAGAAAAGTCGGTGGGACTTTAGATGTCGGCGCAACCTCTGGAGGTACCGACCCATCTGGTAATGACGTGTACGCTGGGTAGATCACCATCTGGAAGTTTGGCTGCGGGTCTAGAGTTGAAGCCGCAATATTATTCCCTTGAAAATCCGGATGTGTACTGAGCACCACCGCAAGGTGAGCTCCCGCGGAGAATCCAATGACTCCCAGCTTCTTCGGATCAATTCCCCACTCCGCCGCATGACCGCGCGTCAGCCGCATGGCCTGCTGCGCATCTTCCAGGTCCTCTGGATTCTCCGGATAGTGCCCCACCTCTGGCACCCGATACTTCACCAGCACGCACGCCATCCCGATCGAATTCAGCCACTGGCAGATTTCGGTCCCCTCCAGATCCAACGCCAGCAATTGATACCCTCCACCGGGAAGCACCACCGCCGCAGCACCTGTATTCCTGCCGGACGGGGGTAAATACACCGTAATGTTTGGCTTGCTCACATTCGTGAGCCGAATCAAAGGCTTCCCTGCCACGAGACCGCCACCCGTGTCCGATTCAGGGCCGGTAACATGGCCAGGCTCCGGATTTCCCTCTGGCCAAAGCAACATGGTGTGCTGCTGCGCCATTGCAACCGATCCAATCGCCAAACTCAAGACACTAACCAACCCAAGTTTTCTCATGCACGAAAGTCTACCCCAACGCCTTGCACCACCGTCCACCGAAGGGAAACGTCGCTCGTTCTTCCGTGTGATAGCCTTCCCAGAAGTCCCTAGCCCCAACCTCTGCCCGGAGTCACCTGTCCATGCTGAAGTCTTCCCTGCTCTTCTTCGCTGCTGCCCTCCTTGCCCTTCCCACCCAAGCTCAGCAGACGATGGACCCCGACTTCGCCGCCCAGGTCAAACAGTGGACCACCCGTCCCGAGTTCTCCAGCCCCCTCGTGGACCACCTGCCGGTGTCAGCCACAGTCCCCTCGCCGAAGGCCATCCTCGGCCATCACATCGGCGAGCCACAACGCCTCACTTACTACGCCGACGTCCTCCGCTACTACCACGCACTCGCCGCCACATCGCCCCGGGTCAATCTCATCGACATCGGCAAAACTGAAGAGGGCCGCGAATCCATCATCATCTTCATTGGCTCGGAAGACTCAATTGCGAATCTGGACGTCAACCGCAAAAATCTCGCTCGCCTCGCCGACCCGCGCGGCCTCACCGACGATCAAGCGAAAGAAATCATCGCCCATACGAAGCCCATCTACACCCTCTCCGGCGGCTTGCATTCCGCCGAGCTAGGCCCGCCCGAGATGCTGATGGAGCTCGCATACCGCCTCACGGTCGAAGACTCCGACCTCATCAAAAAAGTTCGCGACGAAGTCATCGTTGCCATCATGCCGGTTGCCGATCCCGACGGCCGCGATCGATCGATCGACTGGTACAACCGGTACCAGAAAGACATCACCGACAACAACGCGGTCTTCGAAGCCGGCGTCCCCTACTGGGGCAAGTACACCAAACACGACGACAATCGCGACATCAACTACGCGGGCCTCGCCAACCAGAACTTTCTCAAGTGGTATCTCCACTGGCACCCGCCCGTCATGCACGACCTCCACGAGTCCGTCTGGTTCCTCTACTCCTTCAGCGGTCAAGCCCCGCAAAACACGCTGCTCGACCCCATACTCTGGGCCGAGCTTCCCTTTTTCGCCAACTACGAGATGTCGCAGCTCACCAAGATGGGGATGCCCGGCGTCTGGACCCACGGCTACGTCGACGGCTGGTCCCCCGGCTATGTTGGCTTCATGAGCTCCAACCACAACGGCCTCATGCGCTTCTACGAGATCATGGGCAACGCCGGTGCCACCACCATGCACCGCTTCATCCCAGAGACCAAGCCCGAGCTCCGAGGCGGCGGCGCAGGCCCCGTTGGCGACGTCACAAAGCGCCAGTGGTATCGCCCCAACCCGCCCTACAAAGACGTCATGTGGTCCCTGCGCAACAACACTAACTACGCCGAAACCGGCGTCCTCACCGCGCTGCAGCTCACCTCGACGATCCCCGGTACGATCCTCGACGACTTCTACGTCAAGAGCAAAAACTCCATCCACTCCGGCGAAACCGAAGCCCCCTTCGCCTTCGTCATACCCGCAAATCAAGAGGATATGACCCGCGTGGCATTCGTCACCGACATCCTCCGCATGCAAGGGATCGAAGTCAGCCGCGCCACCTCCGAGATCAAGGTCAAAGAAGGAACCTACCCGGCTGGCTCTCTGATCGTGAAGAACAACCAGCCCTACGGCCGCCTCGCCAAGACCCTTCTCGGCAAACAGGTCGATCCCGACCCTGAGCTACAGACCTACGACGACAGTGCCTGGACCATGGGCTTGATGACCCACACCACCATCACTTCTATCGCCGACCAGGCGATCCTCGACACCCCCACCACCCTCGTCGACCACTATGTTCCCCCGACCAACCTTTCGGGTGCCCTATCTCAATCGGCAACATCGATTGAGTTGGGGACGAAGGTGTCCACGAAGTTCTACATAGTTCCCGACCACGGCTCCCCGAACCTAGTCACTCTGCGCTACGCACTCAAAGATACCGACATACAAATCGTGGAGGCCCCCTTCAAATCCGGCACAACAGACATTCCCGCCGGCTCCTTCCTCATCCCAGCCACCGCATTTTCCCGACTAAAGGCTGTAGCGGCCCCACTCGGCCTCGACGCCATCGCCCTAAGCGAGAAGCCCACCGTCGCCACCCACCCCGCCGCACTTCCCCGTGTCGCCATCTTCAGCACGTGGAACGGAACCCAGGACGTAGGCTGGGTCCGCTTCACGTTCGACCAGTACAAAGTCCCCTATGACCTCATCTTCAAGGAGCAGGTGCTCGCGGGCGGACTGAAAGACAAGTACGACCTCCTCCTGATCCCGACACAAGCCCGCACCTCCAAGGCCCTCGTAACCGATATTCCCAAGACCAAAACTCCCCTTGCGTATACCAAAACCGCCGAGTTCAAATTCCTCGGTGACTACGGCTCCACCGAAGACATTACTGGCGGAATGGGCGCGCAAGGAGTCGCCGAAATTCAGAAATTTACCGAATCTGGTGGTCTGCTCGTCACCCTCGGAGCCTCCAGCGCACTAGCGCCAGACTTCGGCATCACCCCAAAAATCGACACCAGCAACCCCACCGCGCGTTTCTACGCTCCGGGCCCGATCGTCGAGGCCGAAATCATAAAGCCGCTAAACCCCATCTTCTACGGCTATTCGGCAAAGACCATCCCAGTCCGCTACGCCAATGGCCCCCTCTTCCGGTTGGACCCAGACCAGGACAAGGCTGACGTTCTGATGCGCTACCCCGGCGGCGACAAATCCGTCCTCTCCGGGCTGTTCAACGGAGCCGACGAGATCAAGGGCCGTGCTGCAATCGTCCGAACCAACGTCGGCAAGGGTCAGATCATCCTCTTCACGACGAACCCTGTCTGGCGCTGGCAAAACGTCGGCGAGTTCCGCATGATGTTCAACACCATCCTCAACTATAAGAATCTAAACAACTAACCGGATTCCCCCTCCTCGACTGACGATCCTATTGTTGGGCAGGGTGGGGTATCGTCTGCGGAAGTCGACGACCGTCGTCACTTCGGCGCCACCTCCAATACCTCCCCCAACTCCTCCCATACGTCTAAACTGAGAACATGGCCAAGCTGAGCCGCCTCACTGCCCTCCTCCTCATGTCCGGAGCTGTCGCCTTCGGGCAGGGCGCAGCGCGCTTCGACCTCCCCGGCCCTAAGATCGACATCCGCGTCTCCCGCAACGGTGTGACCCTTCCCATTGCCTCCGTCCCTAATCTCCAACCCAAAGATCAGATCTGGCTCCACCCCGATCTGCCTCCCACTCAATCTGTCAAATACCTTCTGATTGCCGCGTTCCTCCGCGGAACCACCAATCCGCCCCCTGATAGCTGGTTTATCCGCATTGAAACCTGGGACCGCAAAGTCCGGGAAGAGGGCGTAACCATCACCGTTCCGGACGAGGCGCAGCAGGCCATCCTCTTCCTCGCGCCTGAAACCGGTGGTGACTTTTCTACGCTTCGGTCCGCCGTCAAGGGCCGCCCCGGCGTCTTCGTCCGAGCCTCGCAGGACCTCGCCGAAGCCGGCTTCGAGCAGGGCCGCATCGAGAAATACCTGGCCGCTATTAAGCTCGTCCCACCTGGCGACCCCAAAGCCCTGCAGGAACACTCCGACCTCCTCGCCCGCACCCTCGCCCTCCGCCCGAATCCAGACTGCGCCAAGCGCCCCCTAGACCAGCAATACACCTGCCTCACCCAGACCGGCACCCAGACCCTGCTCGACGATGGCCACGCCCAAACCATCTCCGCCGCACTGTCCACTGGCGCCAGCTCCGACTTCATCACCGCAGCTTCCTACACCAGCGTCGCAGGTGGCGGGAGCTACTCGGCCTACGTTGGAGCTATCGTCGACCTTGTCCGCCTTACCAGCGGCCTCCACACAGCCAAATACCAGTACATTCCGGCGATAGCGTTCCCCGGCAGCGACACCAGCGCGAATGCAAATCAAGCCAGCATCGACCTCCGCCTGAACACACCGCCCAGCTTCAACAATCCCAAATCCGTGATTGTCATCGGTCTACCCGCCGTCCAGAAGACGGTTTCACCACCACTGAGGCCCGTCGATCCCAACCGGGTTTCCTGCCTGCTAGACCCCCGCCTGGCCCTCCCCATCGAAGGCGCTCCGCTTGTCTTCTCCACCGCCTTCGCCCACGATCTTGTTCTCCACCTGAACTCCGGCGACCAGCGCAAAATTCCACTCACCCCAGACGCCTATCAGGGCGGCCTCGTCTTCGCCGCCAGCGCCCCCGAGCGCCACGAACTCCGTACCCCCAATCCTCCGGGTGTCCCATCTCAATCGGCTGTATCGATTGAGGTGGGATCAAATAGACTCGAAAGCGCCGCTTCAAACACCACCCTTACCGGAACCATCGAAGGCATGTGGGGATTCGACCACTTCACCGGCCCCACGCTTCCCCTGCAACAACTTCCGGGTCTTGGCTGGCGCATTCTATCCTCCAACGCCAAGTCCAGCGATCCCGACACCCTTATCGTCGGCCACCCCAATCACCTCCAGCTCATCGCCACAGGGACGGCCTGCGTCCAGTCCGTCACGCTAGAGCCGTCCGAAACCAAGATTGACTGGAAGCTAGCCCGCGTCGAAAAAGACTCGCACAAGGCCCCACCCGCCGCACCTAAGGCCGAGCCAATCGACGTCGCACTAACTCTCCCCCGCGACACCGCCCCCGGCTCCGTTCACCTCACCGTCCACCAGTTCGGCACAAAGGATCCGGAATTAGTCGGCGCCACGGCCTTCGTCGAGCCCGCTCACATCGAGACCCTCCAACTCCACGCCGGCGACACTACCGCCGTCCTCACCGGATTTAACCTCGACCAGGTCAAATCCCTCACCCTCCGTGACCTCACTTACGGTCCGGTTGTCTCGTCCGACCCGAACCCCGACGGCAAATCGCTGACCCTAAGCCTCCCAACCGATGCCAAGCCGCCAACTCTTCACCAGAACGAGCG
The DNA here is from genome assembly GCA_043783075.1 of Rhodanobacteraceae bacterium. Lineage (GTDB taxonomy): Bacteria > Acidobacteriota > Terriglobia > Terriglobales > Acidobacteriaceae > Edaphobacter. The sequence continues at coordinate 4,121 of JAYVZU010000077.1, read as the reverse complement.
CCTGACCGCCGAAGTCCACCTTCGCGACGGTCGCTCTTTGCCCATCGCAGCGCTGGTCTTGGCTGCTCGCCCAGCCGTCGCCATCCTCTCCCGCCGCGTCTCGAATTCAGCCAACTCAACCATCACGCTGGGCAGCTCAAACGATCTTGCCCTGGGCTCCCAGCTCGTCTTCTTCCTCAAGTCCAAAACACCGTTCCCCCGCACCGAAACTGTCGAAATCGCCAACCAGTCTGACGACCCAGCCGAGTCCCTCCACACCACTCTCTCCATCGCCACCGGCTCGCTGGTCCTCGAAGACACCCACACTATCCTCGCCACATTCGACCCGCTAAAAACCTTCGGCCCCTCCACCTTCGGCCCCTTCCACCTCCGTCCGGTAGCTGCGGACGGCACGACCGGCGACTGGGTTCCACTCGCAACCATTGTCCGACTCCCGACGTTCATCTCGCTCAGCTGCCCCGCAGACACCGCTGCCGACTGCACCCTCTCCGGTTCGTCCCTCTACCTCGTCGATGCCATCTCCCTCGACGCAGCCTTCACTACACCCACCAAAGTCCCAGAGGGTTTTGTCGAAACCACCATCCCAATCCCCCACCCCACTGCTCCCTTCTACATCCGCCTTCGCGACGACCCCGCCACCCCGCAGCAAGTCACCCTCCCCGCAACGCCTCTTCAAGCTGACAACTCCAAGCTCAAGAACTGACAACACCCAAAATCAGTCCTGTGGTTCTGCCTCCCAAACGCAAAACGCCCGATCCGAAGACCGGGCGTTCCATCGCCAAACTGTCGTGCGGTTAGTTGCCAAGTGCCTTCTGGACCTTGCTGTGCTTCCGGCTATACAGGAAATAAACCACCAACCCGATAAGCAACCACACGATCAGCCGAATCCAGTTTGCAGCCCCGAGTTCAATCATCATGTAGCCGTTGAAAAGTATCCCAAGGATCGGAATTGCCGGAACCCACGGTGTGCGGAACGGACGGGCACGGTGCGGATCCTTGTTCCGCAGCACGATCACTGCGATGCACACAATGACGAACGCAAACAATGTTCCGATATTCACCATCTTGCCGATGGTATCGATCGGCGTCACGGATCCGACAATTGCCGCAACCAACCCGGCAAGAATCGTTCCCTTCCACGGAGTGCGGAACCGAGGATGGATATCGGCAAAGAATCCCTTGGGTAGCAAACCGTCCTTTGCCATCGAGTAAAGAACGCGGCTCTGACCCAGAAGCATAACCAGCATGACGCTGGTAAGCCCCGCCAGCGCGCCGATCGTGATCACATTCGCCGCAGAGTTCAAATTGCGATCCAGGAATGCTCGCACAATCGGAGCTTCGACGTTGATCTCCGGCCAGTACACCATTCCGGTCAGCACCGCTGCCACGCCGATATATAACACCGTGCATATAGCCAACGAAGCGATAATTCCAATGGGCATATCGCGCTGTGGGTTCTTAGCCTCCTGCGCGGTCGTCGAGACCGCATCAAATCCGATGTAGGAGAAGAACACCAATCCAGCAGCCAGTCCGATACCACCGACCCCGAATGGAGCGAACGTGTGCCAATCCGATCCCCAGTTTGCCTTGTTGACATAGTGCGAACCCAGACCCAGCACGAACAATACAACTGCAACCTTCAGAACCACGATGCCAGCGTTGAACCGCGCAGACTCCTTGATCCCGATCACCAGAATCGTCGTAATCAACAGCGCAATCAGAAACGCCGGCAGGTTAAACCCAATCTCCACACCGCCAATGGTTGGAGCAGCAAGCAACGCATGGGCACTCGCGGTCAACTGTGCAGAAGGATTGGCGAGGAGAGCCGTCAGAGCATCGCTGAAGGGCTTTGTGCCCGGAATCAGATCCGGATTCGAGAGGTGAACAGACTGCCGTCCAACCACATCAAAGGCACGCTTCAACCCGGTCCAATGGTCATAGGCAAGCCATAGAGGAAACTTCAGGTGGAAGATCGCCAGAAACTCAACGAACGTATTTGACCAGCCGGAACTCACGGTGCTTGCGCCCATGGCATATTCCAGCGTCAGGTCCCAGCCGATAATCCAGGCGAACAACTCGCCCAGCGTCGCATACGCGTAGGTGTAGGCAGAACCGGCCAGCGGAATCATTGCCGCGAACTCGGCGTAGCAAAGACCCGCGAACGCGCAACCCAGCCCCGACAGGACAAACGCCAGCATCAGGGCAGGCCCGGCCGTCTTCGCACCCAGACCGCTCAGAACAAAGATGCCCGCACCGATCACGGCGCCAATTCCAAGTGCCGTCAAAGAAAAGGGTCCGAGAGACCGCTCAAGAGTATGTGAGCCCTCTTCGTTTGCCTCGGCCATCAAAACGTCCATCGACTTCTTCGCAAAAAGATTCGCCATCCGTCCCCATTCTCCTTTAGTCCCAAACAAAACTTGTGATCACAACTTCGAGGTCATTCTGAGCAAAGCGAAGAATCTCAGTCTTTGCCTTTGCCTTTGCCGTGCGGACCAGCGCAGAGCTTCAGCGCCAATTTAAGCCTCTAGCGTCGATCCCTGCCGCTTCCAAAACCAATAAACCGGTACCCCGATCAAAACCAATATCAAGCCCGGCCAAGTGTATTGAGGTTTATAACGCAAGAGTACAACAGAAACCCAGGTAGCCAACACGATGTACAGCCCGGGCAGAAAAGGAAACCCAAACGCCTTATACGGCCGATACATCCGCGGCTTGGTAAACCGCAGTACAAACAGCGCCACAATCGTCAAAATGTAGAAGATCAGCACCGCAAAAATTACATAATCCAGCAGGTCCCCGTAGCTCCCGCTCAAACACAGCAGGCAGGTCCAACCCCACTGCACCCAAAGCGAGTTCACCGGAGCCTTCGTCTTCTCGTTCAGCCGGCCGACCGCCTTGAAGAACAGCCCATCCTGGCTCATCGCGTAGTAGACCCGCGCGCCCGACAGCAGAATGCCGTTGACGCAGCCAAACGTCGAGATCAGGATCGCACCGGCCATCCATTTTGCGCCAATCGCTCCAAAAGCCTGCGCCATCACCGCAGTCGCCACCCGGTCCTGCGCAGCATACTGGATTCCACGCCCCACTACGGTCCCCGAACCCGGCATTCCAGCCAGCGGCAACACACTCAGGTAGACGAAGTTGCACAGCACGTACAGCAGCAGAACCACACCGGTTCCCAGTGCGAGTGACAGCGGCAAATTCTTCTTGGGATTCCGCACCTCGCCCGCCGTAAACGTCACATTGTTCCAGCTATCCGACGAGAACAACGACCCCACCTGCACCACCGCAATTGCCGTCAGAGCCCCCACCATTGCGTTCGAATCATGCGTCCCCGGCCAGAACGAACCCACCGAAATCATCCGAACCTGATCCAGACCAGCGCCCGCCCAGAACTCGTGCCACCCTGACCCAAAGTTCGCCGCAATCGCCGCCGCATTCTTTGCGATCACGCCCACCGCAATCACCGCCAGCAGCGCCAGCACCTTCGCGCTGGTAAACACGTTCTGCACCGCCGACCCCAGCTTCACGCCCAGCGAATTTACCACGGTCAGCAGTGTAATGATCCCGATCGCGACCAGGTTTGCAGTATTCAGCCCAACGTGGCCATTGCCAACATGCCAGATCCAATGTTCTGCGCTGATCGACGGAAAGAACACTCCCAGAAACTTCCCGAAAGCGACTCCCACAGCTGCAATCGTCCCGGTCTGGATTACCAGAAATAAAGTCCAGCCGTAGAGAAATCCCCAGATCGGTCCCAGCCCTTCGCGCAGATACACATACTGGCCACCCGCCTTGGGCATCATCGCCGCCAGCTCCCCGTAGCTCAGCGCACCGATAATCGTCATCACCGCAGTCAACAACCATGCCGCAATCAGCAGCGCCGGAGACCCCAGCGTCCGGCTCATATCCGCCGACACTAAAAAGATACCCGACCCGATCATCGAGCCCATCACCAGCGCCGTCGCAGAGAATAATCCCATTCCCTGCACAAACTGCGGCACCGCACCAACAATCTTGTCATCCTTCGGCGCACCTTGGTTGTCATCCCACAGCGCAGCGGAAGGATCTGCTTTTGCCTTTGTCGATGTATTCACGTTCGTTTCAAACTAACCCAAAAT
>JAYVZU010000076.1:0-2437 GCA_043783075.1 Rhodanobacteraceae bacterium | reverse complement strand
CAACAAAACTAAGCTGATCTAAGGATTCTTCGTTTATGTCGTGGTTCTCTGGCTGCGACAGGAGAGCTTGATATGGCAAGCGCGGTAATGTCCGCAAGATTTGCGGATTGAAAATAGACATGTTGCTCTCGGAGTCTTTGATAGGCACAAATCAGCTACAGTGGGGCTTCCGAATAGCTCCAAGATCGTCGTAACCGTTTGACTGTAAATGGTAGGGGCGAGGGGATTCGAACCTCCGACCAACTGGTCGAGAACCAGATTCAGCATCCAATTGAAATTTGTTGAATTCAGATGTGGGCAACTGATTGATATTGAGGGTGTAGTTGGTGCATCGTTGGAACCTTTAGTTTTGACCTGTTCTTGAAGGCTTTTGACCGCTGCGAATCCGACTATACGCGGATGGGGTGAAACCGTCATTGAGGCTGAGTTCGATTGCAACACTCCGCCGATTTTGTTGATAGTTGATCTCGTACCTGTGCTTTGGCCTAACCTTGGAACTGATATGTGGCGTCTCTGTCAGCCCTTTCGTAGTCCGCGTCGCGTCCGCGCTTTCCCCGTTGCTGAAGCTCGCGAACGGGGGATCACTACTACGTCGGCAGAGATGCATTTCTTCAATGTGCTCGCCTGGTCCCTCGCCGCATGCAAAACCCATGTCTCCAAAAAGCGAGACATGGGGCACTCAGAGTATGGCTTGTTCAGACATGGGCCACCCGCCAAGTTCCCGAAGAGGAACTTTTAGTTACTCCGCAGCACCCATTCTGGGGTGACGTGTCACCCCTAACCCGATGCGAAGCAGCGTTGTTTTTCTTTCGGTCGGTACGGACGCCGGAACCAGTTGCATGATCTAACGAAACGCGCCGCTCCACACCTGATAGAGGATGAAGACTGCGAAGCAGGCGAACATAGCCCCGCGTACACGACCGGAGATGCTACAGACCTCAGATTCCCAAGTCGCCGTGTTGGAAATTGCACTTTTAGGGAAAATGGCTCGGTGAACTTTTACGAAACTCTTCGGCGAAACGCACCAAATCGCTCCCGAAACAATGAAGATCACCGAGATGAGCGTCATGAGCAGCGCCAGCCAATCGATAGGACCGTGCTTCATAATCCCTCCCCGAACCGCCCGTGTCCGCATGACGCCAGCGCTGCACTCCGTCGCGCGATCTAACGAAGCTCGCCGCTCCACAACTGATAGAGCATGAAGCCTGCAAAGCCGACGAACATTGCGCCGACCAAGCGACCCGAGATGCTACAGACCGCTGATTCCCATTTCGCAGTGTTGGAAACTGGATTTCTGGGAAAGAGGGTTCGGTGAGCCTTGACGAAGCTCATGGGCGAGATGCACCAGGTAGCTCCCGAAACAAGGAAGATCAGCATAATGAGCGAACCATATACTGCAAACCAATTGATAGACCCGTGCCTCATCATCCCTCTCCCTTAGCCGCCTGTGTGTTTGCACCACGAGTAAGTGACAGCCCCAGACGCACCCGGAACACCAAACGAGTATCCCGCAGTGTAGCCGCTCGATCCCTTAGACCCTTGATACCCGAACCAAGGCGTCCAGTTATAACCGCCGCTGAGGCTCCAACCGCTTAGCACGTCCTCGGACGTATTTCCCGGCTTGGCGTGAACAACAACCGGGCCGCCACTAACGGTATGCCCAGCGGAGAGACCTATCCCTCCTCCGTAACAAGCGAGATGATTCTTGGGATCATAGGAAAAACTTCCGGCTGGGCCTAACACCCCAAAGAACAGGGGAAGAATAAAGCCTCCTGATACTGCGCCAGAAGTCACTTCTAATGGGTTTGACCCTCTACTGGGTCCACCCGGCCCAAACGAGCTTCCGCAGGCGCCGAACTCGCATCCTGCACCACTCAGACCAAGTATATCGCCAATGCCGTTGTTTGGTTTGGCTGTGTAGGAGCCGTGTTCATCCCAGACGTGCGCACCTGGGCGGGGCCTATTGCTCGCGGTTGTGTGATGTTGATGCGGCAAGAACTTGAATACATCGTATATAAGCGAACCTACGCATGCGGCTAACGCGATGTAATTGACTCCTGGTATAGCTTCTGCACCCCAGCTAAAGCCACAGAAACCTGCTAAACCCGATGGATCAGTGAAATTGAACGGCATGTTGTTGACGTAGCTGTATCGATTGAGCGACTGCGGGTTGCTGGCGTCGATGCTGCCGTCGAAGGGGTCGGCGGTCATCCAACGGGTGGAGACGGGTGAGTACTGGCGGAAGGTTGCGTGGTCGAGCTGGCTCTCGCTGTCGAGCTCCAGGCCGGTGTACTTGTAGCGATCGGCCGTAGTCTGAGTGTCGAGTTCCTGGCCGAATGGCGCGAATTGCCCTTGCCACACCGGCCACCCGCCAGAGGCGAATTCCAGCTGCGTCGTGCCGAGGCGGTCGCCAACGAGGGCGGGCCTGACAATCGGA
>JAYVZU010000075.1:0-2438 GCA_043783075.1 Rhodanobacteraceae bacterium | reverse complement strand
ACTTCAGCGTCGATATTTTGGCGGTGATGTCGATTGTTACGGCGCTGATTCTGGGGCAGTACTGGGTGGCTGCGTTTGTGGTGCTGATGTTGTCTGGCGGGCAGGCGCTGGAAGGGTATGCGACGGGGCGGGCATCTTCCGTGCTGAGTGCGCTGGCGAAGAGGATGCCGCAGACGGCGCATCGGGCGGGGGTAGATGGGCCGGATGTTCCGATTGACACGATTCTGGTGGGCGATGAGTTGCTGATCTATCCGCATGAGATTTGCCCGGTGGATGGGGTGGTGGTGAGTGGGCAAGGCAGTATGGATGAATCGTACCTGACGGGCGAGCCTTACCTGATTGAGAAGGCGACGGGGACGAGCGTGTTGTCGGGCGCGATCAATGGCAATGCGGCTCTGACGATTCGGGCGACGAAGATTGCGAGTGATTCGCGTTACGCGAAGATCGTGGAGGTGCTGCATGCGTCGGAGGAGAACAGGCCGCAGATTCAACGGTTGGGGGATCGGCTGGGTTCCTGGTATACGCCGGCGGCGGTGGCGATAGCGCTGGCTAGCTGGTGGTTGAGCGGACACTCGGAGCGGTTTCTGGCGGTGCTGGTGATTGCGACGCCATGCCCGCTGCTGATCTCGATTCCAGTGGCGATTATTGGGGCAATCTCGGTGGGTGCAAAGCTGGGGATCATCATCAAGGACCCGAGCATTCTGGAGAAGATCGAGACCTGCCATGTTCTGATCGTCGATAAGACCGGGACGCTGACGTATGGCAAGCCGAGTGTGACTTCGGTGGATTGTTTCGATGGGATGGAGCGGAAGACGGCTTTGCAGTATGTGGCGAGTTTAGAGCGTTACTCGAAGCATCCGCTGGCAGGTGCGATTTTGGCGGCGGCGGAGAAGGAAGGGTTGCCGCTGTTGAAGGTGGAGGATGTGTCGGAGGCTCCGGGGACAGGTTTGAGCGGGCACGTGGATGGCCGGGTGGTGACGGTGACCGGGCGAGGGAAGCTTTCTGCAGACAATGCAGCCAGGATGCCGCCCGTGGCTCCGGGCTTGGAGTGCGTGTTTTTGCTGGATGGCAAGCTGGCGGGCGTGGTGCATTTTCTGGATGAACCGCGGCGCGAGACGAAGTCGTTCCTGAGTCATCTGGGGCCGAAACATTCGATTACGAAGGTGATTCTGCTGTCGGGCGATCGTCCGGCAGAGGTGGCTCTGTTTGCCGCCGGGATGGGGATTACCGAGGCTTATGGCGGGAAGAGTCCGGAGGAGAAGGTCGAGCTGGTTCGGGAGATTACGAAGAAGCATCGGACGCTTTATCTGGGGGACGGGATCAACGACGCTCCGGCGATGATGGCGGCTACGGCGGGGATCGCTCTGGGGGTGAACAGCGATATTACGTCGGAGGCGGCGGGGGCGGTGATATTGCAGTCGTCGCTGGTGAGTGTGGACGAGTTGATGCACATTGGGCGGCGGATGCGGGGGATTGCGCTGACGAGCGCGGTGGGCGGTATGGGGTTGAGTCTGCTGGGGATGGGGGCGGCGTCGCTGGGGTGGATTACGCCAATTCAGGGGGCGATTGGGCAGGAGGTGATCGACCTGGTGTCGATTCTGAACTCGCTACGGATGATTCTGCCGACGGGGAAGTTGAGTGACTTTCCTTTGCCGGGGTCGCAGCGGTCGGGTGGGCGCGGGTAGGAGTCGACGTCTCCCATGTCTCAAAATCGAGACATGGGGCACCCAGAGATGGGGTGGGCGATATACTTATTGGGTGAGCAAGACTTTTTACATTGAGACGTTCGGCTGCCAGATGAATGCGCATGACTCCGAAAAGGTTGTGGGCACGCTGGAGCAGCAGGGTTATGTGCAGACGCAGGTGGAGAACGATGCCGGCCTGATTCTGTACAACACCTGCTCGATCCGCGATAAGGCGGAGCAAAAGGTGTTTCACCGGCTGAACGAGTACAAGAAGCTTCAGGGCGAGGGCAAGCGGTTTGCCGTGATTGGGTGCGTGGCGCAGCAGGAAGGCGAGAAGATCTTCGACAAGGCTCCGTATGTATCGATCGTCGCCGGGTCTGCGAGCTACCGGAATCTGCCGTCGATGCTCGAGCGGTTGGAGCGGGGCGAGTCGCGGATTACAGGGCTCGACGACAAGAAAACGACGGAGACGTTTGAGACGCCGTTCGTCGCCCGGACGAATCAGCATCGCGGATACATCACGATTATTGAAGGCTGCGATAAGTTTTGCGCGTACTGCGTGGTGCCTTACACGCGCGGGAATGAGCGTTCGCGGACATCCGATTCGGTAATGGAAGAGGCTCGGCGGATGGCCGATGCGGGTTATACCGAGATTCAGTTCCTCGGCCAGAATGTGAACTCGTTCCGCGATCCACTACGAAAAAAGACATTTGCGGAACTGCTGGTTGCAGTCGGAGAACTGACCGGGATTCG
>JAYVZU010000074.1:0-2456 GCA_043783075.1 Rhodanobacteraceae bacterium | reverse complement strand
AAGAGACATTGCGGGAGGCAGTCTGGGCGCAGACTGCCACGCTTCCCACCATGGCGAATACAAGTGTGATGGTTGTTGTCTTCAGGCTCTTCATGGGAACTCCCTAGCGGCGCGGTTGAAATGGGTGAGTGGAAGCGAGTTGGCGAACGCCCTCGGCGATGCCATACTGCGTGAAAGCCTCCCGCTTGAGCAGGTTGTCGCGGGCGTTGTTGGTCGCAATCCAGTACGAGACGGAATCGACGTTGAGCCGAACCTTCTTGCTGGACTGCGCCTTGCGAATCAGCATCTCGCCGGGTGGAATAAGGTCGGCGATGATGTCGATTTCGGTGTCATTGAGGTGGAACGCCTCGCGGTAGACCTGGCGGTTCATCTCCGGGTTAGCGAGGAATATCTTGGTTGGGCAGCTCTCGGCGACAACCGCCAGCATCCCCGACTCTTCAAGCTCCTTGATGGACTGCGTGGCAAGGATCATCGCCGCGTTATGCTTGCGCCATGTCTTTTGAGCAGCAACGATATAGCTGCGAATTGTCTCGTTCTTGATGAAGAGCCAAGCCTCGTCCAGCAAGAAAGTCTTGAAGGTCACCAGCTTTTCCGGGTTGGCAATTTCGTTACTGGCCCGATGGAGAACGTAAAAAAGAAGCGGCTCCAAGACCTCCGGCGCATCACCCCAGCCGGCGAAGTTGAATGTCTGAAACTTGGAGAAGCTGAGCGTGTCCTTTACGTTATCGAAAAGAAAGCCGTACTGGCCTTCCTTGGTCCAACGGTGCAGTCGCTCTTTCAGTTCACCGATGATCTGGCTGAACGTAGAAAGTGTGCGTTGTTCCGGCGCGACGACGTACATCCGCTCAATAGCCTCCCAGAGCTTGCGCTCCTCTTTGAAGTCGAGCTTGAAACGCTTGTCGTTGCCTTCGATGAGCACCCGAAAGAACGAAAACAGAAATTGCTGGTTCTCCTTGCTCTCGGGCAGACTAAACGGATTGATGGTGAAGTCCCGACTCTCCTGGCCGACGTTCAAATAGGTCCCGCCGAAGATCTCCGTAAGCGACTGGAATGAGCCGCCGATGTCGAAGATGTAGGTCTGCGGCCGGTATTTCTGGGCGTTCGTCAGTAGGAAATTGCACAGGAAACTTTTGCCACTTCCAGTCATCCCGAGGATGAGGGTGTGGGCGACTTCACCGTTGTGGAGGTTGAGGTAGTAGGGCGTGGCGTTGTCCGTCTCAAGAACAGCCAGATACTCCGAACGGAGATGTGGGTTCGTCTTTTCGCCGGGATGGATAGTGAAGAGAAACGATAGGTCGGCATAGTTGGAGTTGAGCAAATACATCTTGCGAAGGTTTTGGGCGTAGTTGCCCGGAACGGTCGCAAACAGCGCATTGAGCTGGTTGTACGTCTCGGTGAAGAGCGCGCCGTCGGCATTCGTAAAAACGCTGGTGAACTCGCCCATCTCCCGGTTGATTGTTTGGAGGTCGGTGCTGTACAGCACAACCGTAAGAGAAAAGTCGCCCAATGTCTGGCCGTCGCCGAGTACCCGCAGACACTCGCCAAGATTTTCGATGTCAGCCTGTTTCGACTCATCAATCAGCACGTCGCGCTGGTTCGTCTTCGTCGGGTCGCTCCCGATCTGCGACACGAAACCGGACTTGCTCATGTTGAAGTGACGGCGGCGCTTGTCCACTTCCTTCCTGGCCTTCGCCATCGAAAGCGGCGTCCACTCAGTGACGACGTAGAAGTTGCCCTCGATCTTGAAGAGCCGGTCAAGGACCAGGGGCCGCGTCTCCGCGATGGCTTCCTTCATCGTGAGAATGCGGACGAAATGGTCGCCGACGCGGAGGTGATCGCGCTCCGCCTCGATGTTGGAGTTCACCACTTGGAAGTCGAGGTACTGGGTCGATTGCGGCTTGCCAGCGATGCGCCAGTCATCGAAGTTGAGCAGCCGGCGAAAGAAGCTGAACTGCGCCTGCTGGCACTGTATCTCGATAGGCATAAGGTCGGCGAGATGACGGGTGAAGTTCTGGACGCACTGCTCAAGCCGCACCATGTCGATGTCGATCTGCTTCCGCAGCAGTACCTTCATGTTGTCGTTGGTGAACTGCGCCTTGAGTTCACGGATAGCGCCCTGGGGATCGCGCGGCATTCGTGCGAGAGCGGAGAGGATGCCGGTCTTCGACCGCGCACCCTCCAGCACGATCACATAAAAGAGTTCCACTTCATAAAGGTGGTCGCGCTTGGACTCGAAGTATTGCCGCCGCTGGTCTATGGCAGCGTCGATCAACTCGTCATCGTAGCGAGCGAACGGGATCTCAGGCCGGTTGGTCTTGAATAGGTATTGATAGACGTGGAAGCCTTCGCCGAAGGACTTGAGCGCGGATTCGAGCCGCTTCACGGCATACTGCTGTTCGTCGGTGTCGAGGCTTTCGTAGTCAACGCCGGTCACGCTCAGCACCATGCCAAGGTCG
>JAYVZU010000073.1:0-7407 GCA_043783075.1 Rhodanobacteraceae bacterium | reverse complement strand
CGTCTTCGCCGATGACGCAGTTGTGGGCGATGTGGCAGAGGTTGTCGATCTTCGTGCCGCGCCCGATGCGTGTCTCGCCTAAAGCCCCGCGGTCGATTGTGGTGCCTGCGCCAATCTCCACGTCGTCACCGATGCAGAGCGTGCCGATTTGAGGAAAACCGATGTAGCCTTCGCGCGTCCGGGCATAGCCAAAGCCGTCTGACCCGAGAATTGCACCTGCCTGCACCTTCACGCGCGCGCCTAGAGTCGCGCCCTCGTGAATAACTACGTGCGGCCCGATCACGCAGTCTGCGCCGAGCTTCGCGCCTGAGGCGACGTACGAGCCGGCGCCGATTTCACAACCTGGACCGAGCACTGCGCCCACTTCGACAATCGCTGCGGGATGTACGCCGCGTCCGCCGCGGACGTCGAACCACTTCGCATAGACCCGCGCCAAGGCTGTCCGGGGATCCTTCACGCGCAAGACGCGATCGTTCTCTGCGGCGCTGAGTGGCCCGAGAATCAGCCCTGCGGCAGAGGCCAGGGCGTCGGCCAGAGCAGCGTCGTCCATCGCAAATACCAGTGAATCCGTGCCTGCTGCAGGTATGACCGAGATTCGCTCAACCTCTATGTCGCCTGCCGCACACTCCACATCCATCAGCGCCGCAATCTCACTTGCCTTCGCCATCAGTACACTCCTGGCTCGCCCACGGGCCGCGTCTTCCAACGTCTGTGCATCCACAACCATTGCTCGGGATTCGCCCGGACGTAGCGCTCGGTCGTCGCGGCGAACTCCGCTGTATTGGTCAAAACATCGGCAGCCAGATCGCCGGTCCGAATAAGCTCGATCTGTGGGCCGAATCGGAGGACATACTTCTGTTTGACATGATCCCACAACAAGAAACCGGGCAGGACCGCCGCGTCAGTCTTCAGGGCCACGCGGGCCATCCCCGAGGCTGTACAGGCCTGCACACCAAAGAATGGGACGAAAGAGCCTTGCGGCGGAGTCATGTTGGTATCCATCAAAATGCCGACGGTTTCGCCCGCGCGCATGGCCGAGATCAGACCGCGCGCAAAGTCGTCCTTGTGGATGACGCGATTGCCGTGGAGGCAGCGGATGCGGTTCACAAACTCGTCGACGAATGGATTGTCGAGGCGTCGAATGACAAGCCCCATCGGAAAGCCGACCAGCGAGTGGTAGAAGCTCGAAAGCTCCCACGCGCCAAGGTGCCCGGTCAACACCAGCACACCTTTGCCCCGCTCGCGGGCAGCGAGGTAGTGGTGGAGGCCGTCGTACTCGATAAACTTGCTGGCCTGGTCGCGGGTATAGGCGCTCATCAGGCAGAACTCCGCCAATAGCCAGCCGAGGTTGCGATAGACCGTCCGGAGGGTCGACTCGCGCTGAGCCGTGGTCCACTCCGGGTAGGCCAGCTGGAGGTTTCTGACGCCGGTGCGTCGCAGACGGCCGAGGAGAGCAAACGCAATGGCGCCGATACCCGCGCCGACCCTGCGGGCGATGCCGCGCGGTAGAGCTCCGATGCCATTCACCATCGACCAAACAGCGAAGAACTCCAACCGCTCCCGGAGAGGATGGGGCCGCTTTGACCCCTGTGGGCGAGCCGCTGCTACCGCGGGCGCACTCTCGAGTTGGACTTCGGACGTCAAGCCTTTAGTCTATCGCTCCTGTGCCTATGGTGCCCAAATACAGAACGGGCAGCCCGAAGGCTGCCCGTTGTGCACGTCACACCCACTAGTCCTGGTTGTTTTTTGCGACGACAAAGTACCGGGCGACGGTCCGAACGAAGGGGCGAGCCTCCGTTGGGGTCGGGACCGAGCCGTGCAGCACTTCGCCGAACGGAATGTTCGCGCCGTAGACCGTGCGGGTGTCGTCCTCGTTCTGCGAGAGGACCGTGCCGTCCAGATCAAGACCGGCGAAGAGGCCCTTCGAACGCGAGTACGTCAGGAACTCCGCGTTCATCTTCCAGTCGGTACCAGCCTGCGCATTGCGTCCAACCGGGCCGGCAGAAGCAGCAGCGTCAGCACCGATCTTGAACTTATTGTGCAGCATGTGGTCGAGACCATTCTTGTTCATCGCGACGAGGATCAGGTCGGTCGACTGCCCGCCGATCTGCCAGCCGAAGCTTCCCCCGGTGAGCTGGACAAATGCTGGTGCGCTCCAGCCATGGTCCGTGCGGCAAGTTGCGACGCCCTGACCGTATTGTGCGCCGATAACGAATGCGCCTTTCTTGTAGTGCGGGATCACGACGACGCAGGAAGCGCCAGCGAGAATGCTCTGCGGAATGCCCTTGTCCGGCACCGACATGACTTCGTTGATGACTTCGCTGGCTGCAGCCAGACGCTCGGAAAGTTTGGCCTTATCGCTATCGCCGCCTGCTGCGAACGAAAACTGTGCCGCACCAACTGTCAACATTGCGGCCGCTACTACTCCTGCTGTAAATCGCTTCATTTCATTGCTCCTGAGATCTGATTGGTTGATGAAAATTCCGTTCATTCCATTCAACATGATGACGCGTAACAGTTCATCAGATGGACGCAAGCCACGCAAGGTTGTACCCACAACCCGGCAGTGAGCAATACAGATCATTCCCAGACAGGGCCCCGCGGAACAAAAAACGGGGGCTACGAACTCCGCTGGCTCAGCTTGCCAACGCGTCGCAGCCCCACTCTCCCAGGTCTGTGTTGCTTGAGTACAACTGTGCCCTAAATCTTAAGTAACCACAACGGTACCGAGGTATATGGTCTTTCGTAACATGTTTGATGACTTATTAGTTAATAGTGTTTAAAGGTCGGTGTAGGCATAGATTTCGGTCGCGCGATATTCCCTCGGCGGCTAAAGCCGGACTAATTCCGCTTCCGTTGCGGCGCGGCTGAAGCCGCGCCCTTTCAAATCGGGGAGCTTTCGGCAACCTCTGAAGCCCCTCCCTCCCACCGAAGAGCGAGCTTTTGCGACTTTCAGAACCCTCTTCAGGCCCAGTGACGCTCGATGGCACGCATGGTTAGAGCGGTTCGATTGTCTACGTTGGCTTTGCGCATCAGGCGTCCCATGTGGGCCTTTACGGTGCCTTCGTCTACGCCGAGGGCGGAGGCAATTTGCCGATTTGGGTGCCCCATCACGAGTAAACGCAGCACTTCCAACTCGCGCCTGGTGAACTTCACTGGCGCCATGGGGCCACTTGCGTTCTCCTGCATGGACGACTCCAGCAGCCGAGCCATGACCTTACGCGGGGCCCAGACGGAGCCATCCCGCACGACTTCGATAGCCATCCGCAACTCTGCCTCGTTGGCGGAGTGGCTTAGATAGCCCTTGGCGCCAGCGCCGATGACGCGTTCGATATGATCCGGATCGGTTTCCACACCGAGCACTATCACAGCCAGGTGAGGCCGCAGGCGACGGAAGGTTTGCAACAACTCCAATGGATCGCCAGCCTTGGGCGTATCTACGAGCGCAAGTTCGATCCCTACGCTCTCCGATGGAACTGGCGGAGAGAGCATTACAATCTCGCAGAATTCGCCGTCACCCAGAATGGTACGCAGTCCCATGATCCGGAGAGCATCTGTGGCAACGAGGCCAATTCGCGGCAAACTCTTTGCTGAAACCGCGTCGGACACCTTTACGCCTCCGTGCGCAAACACGCTTCATTCCCGTTCGACACAGCATCGTGCGCTGTTGCCGACGTTACTGCATTCTCGGCGTTAGAGCTTCGGCAGCACAATCCCCTGTTGGTTCTGATACTTCCCCTTGCGGTCCGCGTAGCTCACTTCGCAAACCTCGTCTGACTGGAAGAACAGAATCTGGCACAGCCCCTCATTCGCATAGACGCGGGCCGGTAGAGGCGTCGTATTTGAGATCTCGAGCGTCACAAAACCTTCCCATTCGGGCTCAAACGGCGTTACGTTTACGATGATGCCGCACCGGGCATAGGTTGACTTGCCGACGCAGATCGTCAGCACGTCGCGTGGAATCTTGAAGTATTCGATCGACCGGGCGAGCGCGAACGAGTTCGGCGGAACGATGACGCTGGGCGCCTGCACGGACACGAACGAACGCTCGTCGAACGCTTTCGGGTCGATAATCGCGCTATTAACGTTGGTAAAAATCTTGAATTCATCCGACACGCGGAGGTCGTACCCATAGGACGACAGACCGTATGAAATTACGCCATCTTTTACCTGCTTTTCGCAGAAGGGCTGAATCATCCCGTGTTCGACTGCCTGTTCCCGGATCCAGCGATCGCTCTTGATCGACATTGTGGCTAATTCCCTCTCTTAATTCGCAACTCTCAGGCTCTTGGCGCGGCTTGTACGGGGCCTGGAGAGTGGTCGCCAATCTCAAATCGGCAGAAACGTTGATCTTACGATCAGTAATCCTGCATTGACAATCACTCCTCCCCTTTCTACCATCGCAGAAGGGCCTAAGCTGAGGAAAGCACGTCCGTTCCAGCTCTTTTGTAGCGAAATATTCCAACGGTTCCGAGAAGTCCGATATCTTTCAACAAGCACCCTATCAGCTACCCAGCGTCTGAAGGCGCGAGAACCGCACGAAAACAAGCGAGGGCCGAGTGATCAAGCAGGATCTGATTCAGCGTGTCGTAGAGCGAACCGGGCTAGTCCGGACCAAAGCCGAAGCGGCTGTTGACGCCATTTTCGAAGCTATGAAGCAGAGCCTCGTCGAAGGCGACCGCATCGAACTGCGCGGGTTCGGCGTGTTCACCGTCAAGCCCCGCAAGACCGGCGTTGGCCGCAATCCGCGTACCGGCGCCGAAGTCTCGATCGCCCCAGGCAAGGCCGTCCGATTCAAGCCCGGCAAGGAACTCCACGTTCTCGACTAAATTCGTGCGCATTCAACGCGGAGAGACGCTGTCCAGATCGGTGCCACCTGCAACTTTCCGACTCCTTATCGTTTCGCTGTCTTCCGGGCACAAATGACATCGCCGACCCTACTTAGTCAGTCCGCCACCGCAGCGTCCGGACGCGGTCAAAGCAGCCTCCAACGAATCGGGCTCCCCATCCTGCTCTTCTGCATCACCATGTTCACTACGACGGCCGTGGGGATGCGATATATGCACAACTTCCGCCTGGGAGCCCCGCCTCTGGCCAGCGACGCGGATATTCTGCCCTTCGTCTGGGTCGTGCAACACCTGCAGCTGCTGGCCACCGGCCTGCCTTTCTCGCTCACCCTCATCGGCATCCTGCTGACACACGAGTTTGGCCACTACTTCGCCTGCCGTCACTATCAGGTGCGCTGTACTCTGCCGCTGATGCTTCCGGCGCCATCGCTTAGCGGAACCTTTGGCGCGGTGATCCGCCTGCAGTCCAGCATCCGCTCACGCGCTGCGCTCATCGTGATTGGAGCCTCGGGACCGATCGCCGGGTTCCTCGTAGCGCTCATCACGGTTACGATCGGCCTGCTGCTTTCGGTTTATGCGCCAGAACCGCTGGTCCACAAGGTCCAGTCCCCGCTTTCGATCCTCGCTATCCAGCGACTGCTGCACCTGCTTGTTGGCGGCAATCCCGACATCACGCTGATTGTTCCGCACCCGGTGCTGACGGCGAGTTGGATCGGTCTGCTGATTACGGCGCTGAACCTGATCCCGGCAGGCCAGCTCGATGGTGGGCACATTCTGTATTCCATCTCGCCGACGCTGCACCGGTGGTCGTCGCGGCTGGTGGTTCTGACGCTGTTCGGGCTGGGACTGTTCTACTGGGCTGGCTGGATCGTTTGGGGCGTTGTCCTGATGCTGCCCGGCATGCGCCACCCGAAGGTCAACGATCCGGTCCCCATGAGCAAGTGGCACCTGGCACTGATACCGGTTTGTCTGGTCATCCTGCTGGTTGCGGGGACGTTTCAGCCGTTCCAGGGCTATGGGCTGCTGCATATTTTGCAGAAGCTGCCAGGGCGGTACCACTAAAACAAAGCGTAACCAGGATGAAAGGGAGAAGGAGGGATAAGTACAATCGCGTCGTTGCGGTCAACCTACACAGCATTGCGTCGATGTGCAACGCTTACTGCCGAGTAGATTTTTTTGGGTAAGAGATTCCCCCGCCAACGAGCACCAACAAAATCCCTACAACGATACCCAGCACTTCAGACGTAATAAAATCTCTGTGCTTGATCTCGTATAGAAACTTTCCCCCAAACAGGAAGATCAAGGCTCCGGACCATTGCAGGATCCGTGAAAATGCCAAGAGTGTCGAAGAAATGATCGGCTGTTGTGACTGATCCATCGGTTTGATCTTATCCCGCCTTTATCCTTTTGATCCTAGTTACGCCTTGCTTTTGCGGATCACATCAAATGCACAGCGTCCACATCCACCACCAGGTTCCGGCGCGGAATGCCGACCTCGCCGGCGGCTGCGAGCAAGCCGCGTAGCAGAGACCCTAGCGCACTCCTCCGCTGAGCCTTCAGGATGAAGTGGAAGCGGTAGATTCGCTTTAGCTTGATGATGGGGGCGGCGGCAGGACCGAGAACCCGGACGTCGCCGGATTTATTCCGCTCGAACCAGCGGCCTAGCTGCGCTGCCCAGCCTGCGGCCTCTTCCATCTTTTCGCTCTG
The DNA here is from genome assembly GCA_043783075.1 of Rhodanobacteraceae bacterium. Classification (GTDB taxonomy): domain Bacteria; phylum Acidobacteriota; class Terriglobia; order Terriglobales; family Acidobacteriaceae; genus Edaphobacter. The sequence continues at coordinate 853 of JAYVZU010000073.1, read as the reverse complement.
GACTACGATGTTGGCGAGGACGGCGAAGGGCGGATAGTGCAGACTGCGGCGAAACTGCATCTCTTTGGCGACGAATCCCGGGTAGTCATGTGCGGCCGCAAACTTTACGGCGTAGTGGTCGCGATGATAGGTCTGGACGAGGACTTTTCCGGCTAATTCGCCGCGTCCGGCTCGGCCGGAGACCTGTGTCAGGAGCTGAAAGACTCGCTCGGCTGCTCGGAAGTCCGGCATGCCGAGTGCGTGGTCTGCGCCTACCACGCCGACGAGGGTCACGCCGTGGATGTCGTGGCCTTTGGCGATCATCTGGGTGCCGACGAGGAGGTTGATCTCGCCGGAGTGCAGCTTCGCCAGCAGACGCTCCATGTCGAAGCGGCCCTTGACCGTGTCGCGATCCATGCGGCCAATCCGGGCGTTGGGGAAGAGCTCGCGCAGCTTCTCTTCTCCCTGCTGGGAGCCGGCTCCGAGGAAGTATAGGTGCTCGCTGGCGCACTTTGGGCAGACCTTCGGAACCGTGCGCCGGGAGCCGCAGTAGTGGCACTCCAGCCGCTGGCCGTCGGCGATGCCGTCTTCGCTCGTGACGGGCTTGTGGTAGGTCATGGAGATGGCGCAGTTCTCGCACTCGACCTTCTCGCCACAGCTGCGGCAGATGACGGTGAAGGAGTAGCCACGGCGGTTCAGCAGCAGGATGACCTGCTCGCCGCGATCGAGAGCGGCTTGCGTCTCGGCGACGAGGGCCCGGGAGAAGATCTCTTCCTTGCCGACTGCCTGGAACTCCTCGCGCATGTCGATCAGCTCGACTGCCGGAAGGGGCCGGCCCATGACGCGTTTTTGCATCTGGATGAGCGCATAGCGG
>JAYVZU010000072.1:0-2466 GCA_043783075.1 Rhodanobacteraceae bacterium | reverse complement strand
ACTCCGGATGCAGCTTGTGGAAGGTCGAGATGGGAAAGTGGGCGACGTTGTCGTTCGGATTTTTGCCACCACCAAACGCCGTCTTCTGCTTATCCAGAACGCCGACGACGGTGAAGAGAATACCCCCGGCTTCCGCTTCTTTTCCGATAGCGTTGTCCGCACCAAAGAGTTCGTCGGCGGTGTCGTAGCCCAGGACGACGACGTTGGCAGCGCGCTCCTGATCGTTGTCCGTAAAGAACCGGCCAGCGAGGATGGGCAGATCATTTACCTGCTGGACCGCCGGAAGATCGCCCTGCAGCGTGGTATTCGACATCTTGCGGCCGTTGCCCTTGATGGACGTCGAGCCCAGCCCACCGAGATTGGTGTGGTTCGTGTACTGCAGCGTCGGCGAAACGGCGACGACATGCGGCAGGTCGCGCAGAGCCATCGCATCGTCAAAGGTCATCTGCTTGCGCGAGAGCATCTCGGTGGTGGGTCGCGAGCCGAAGACCGGAAACCGGAAGATGAACATCACATTCGAGCCGAGGGATTCTACGACGCCCTGGACAGTGTTATTCAGCCCGTTGACGACCGAGGAGATGACGATGACGGTCATGACGCCGATAACGATTCCGAGAATGGTCAATCCGCTGCGCAGCTTGTTGGTACGCAGGGTATCGAGCGCCATTGCAATCGTCTCTTTCGAACTTCCCATCGACATAAGATTCTCCTTGTCAGTCCGCCCGTAGCGCGACAATTGGGTCGAGCTCTGCGGCCTTTCGTGCAGGGTAGACGCCGAAAAACACGCCGGTTCCAGTGGCCATGACGAGGCCGGCCAGTACGCTCCAGACCGCAATAGTAGAGGGGAATCCGGCGACAAGCGTGACGAGTTCCGCCACGCCAACCCCGCCCGCGACCCCAATAATTCCACCAATCAGCGCCATCAGCGCAGACTCGATCAGGAACTGCAGCAGAATGTCCTGCCGCCGCGCACCGAGCGCCTTGCGAATGCCAATCTCGCGGGTGCGCTCCGTCACGCTGACCAGCATGATGTTCATGATGACGATACCGCCGACCACCAGCGAGATCATCGCGATCGCTCCGGCAACGGCGCCGAACGAGTTCGTAAGCTGGCTTGCAAAGCCGACCAGCGTGTTGTTGGTATCGAGTTCAAAGGAGTTCGGCTGGCCGGGGCCGTCGTGGCGGCGGGCGCGCATCAGTACGCGGACCTCATCGGCAGCCGCTTCCAGCGGCGGACCGGAACTGCCCGCCTTGACATAGATAATGATCGACTTCTGCGTCCCGTAGTCCTTCTGGTACGCCGTCAGCGGGACGCCGATGAAGTTATCCTGACTCTGGCCAAACGTACTGCCCTGCTTCTCAACCACGCCGATGACGGTGTACGGAGTGCCGTCGGCACGTAGCTCCTGCCCAATCGGATCGGTGCCGGGGAAGAGATTCTCGGCAATGTCATTTCCAATAATTGTGACGTGCGAGCCATGTTCCTGGTCCGCGTCGGTAAAGCCGCGACCCTGAGCGATATCCAGATTCTGCAGCGAAGGCATCTGCCACGTATAGCCCCGGATGGTGGCGTCCGTGATGGATTGCGTGCCATGAACAATTTTGCCCACCGAAGCCTGCTGGCCGCCGATCCCCAGGCAGCGCTTGCAGTTCTCCTCGATGTACTTCATGTCGTCATACAGGATCACTTTGCGCTTCTGGAACTTGACGTAGTCGTCGGCATTGGTGATAAGCGCGGGCATGCGGGTGACGGTGAAGACGTCAGCCCCGTAGCTGGAAAATTTCTGAATGACGAACGTATTCGCACCATTAACCAGCGTAACCACAGCAATAACGCTGGTCACGCCGATCACGACGCCCAGCAGCGTCAGCACCGTGCGGAGCTTGTTGGCCCACAGGGATTGGATTGCGAGCTTAAGCGCTTCTTTGAATTCCATTGTTCGTCCGTCAAACCCCAATCTTACCTGTGGATTTCAAGTAGAGATACGCAATCGGGGCCAATTTAGTTCCATGCGCTAGACTTGAACTTGCAGGCGGCTGGATGATCGCTGCCGGCTTCGCCTCAAAGGGCGTTTGCCGGGGGAGGAAAGTCCGAACTCCGCAGGGCAGTGTGCCGGATAACGTCCGGGACAGGTGCTTGTGAAGGCACCTGGACGGCCAGTGCAACAGAGAATATACCGCCCGCTTTTCTTGTAAAAGCGAAACGGGTAAGGGTGAAAAGGTGCGGTAAGAGCGCACCGGGTTTGGGGTAACTCAAACCGCATGGTAAACCCCACACGGAGCAAGACCAAATAGGCAGGGAGTTCGATCGCCTTCTTCCGAGCGATCGACGCGCATCGGCCCGATGCGCCCAGGGGAAGAGTGCAGTTCCGAAACTTGCGGGTAGGTTGCTGGAGTCTGTCAGTAATGCCAGACCTAGAGGAATGATCGTCTAAAACAAAATTCGGCTTACGGGCCGTCTGCTGA
>JAYVZU010000071.1:0-7449 GCA_043783075.1 Rhodanobacteraceae bacterium | reverse complement strand
TTCAAAGACGATGAACTGACCTACGTCTCGCTCGGCGAGGGCGCCACGAGCGAAGGCGAATTCTGGGAAGCGCTCAACGCCACGTGCATCAAACAACTGCCGATCCTCTTTCTCGTCGAGGACAATGGCTACGCGATTTCCGTGCCGGTCGAAGCGCAGACCGCCGGCGGCGACATTTCACGCCTCGTGCGCTCGTTCCCCGGCCTCCACGTCGACTCGATTGACGGCACCGACTTCTTCGCCAGCCTGCGCGCGATGCGCGAAGCCACCGCGTATGTGCGCGCGCGCAAGGGTCCGGCGTTCGTCCACGCCCGCTGCATCCGCCCGTACTCGCACTCGCACTCGGACGACGAAAAGCTGTACAAGCCGAAGGCAGAGCGGGAGGCCGAGGCGCTCCGCGATCGGATCCTGCGGTTCACCCAATTCCTGAAGGCGAACGGCCTCGTCACCGACGAGGAACTGGCGGCGATGGCCGCCGACGTCGAGCGCGAAGTGAACGACGCAGCTACGCAGGCCCTGGCCGCGGCGAAGCCGGCGAAGAGCACGGCCGAACAGTGGCTGTACTCGCCCGATGTCGATCCGACCTCCTCGGCTTTTGAAACACCCGCGCAGCCGGAAGGCAAGATGGACACGATGGTGTCCGCGATCAATCGCACGCTGAAAGACGAGATGGCGCGCGACGCGCGGATCGTTGTGTTCGGCGAAGACGTCGCGGACGCCACCAAGAAAGATGCGCTGGCCGTGGTCGCGGGCAAAGGCGGCGTCTTCAAGTTGACCCACGGTCTGCAGCGCCTCTACGGCGACGATCGCGTGTTCAACGCCCCGATCGCCGAAGCCGGTATCGTCGGACGCGCAATCGGGATGGCGGCGCGCAAGCTGAAGCCGGTGGTGGAGATTCAGTTCTTCGACTACATCTGGCCGGCGATGCACCAGATGAGGAACGAGCTTTCGGTGATGCGCTGGAGGTCGAACGGGGACTTCAGCTCGCCGCTGGTGATTCGGGTTCCGATTGGCGGATATCTGACGGGCGGTTCGATCTACCATTCGCAGTCGGGTGAGAGCATCTTCACGCACACACCGGGCGTTCGGGTGGTGATGCCTTCGAACGCGCTGGATGCGCTGGGGCTGCTGCGGACAGCGATTCGTTGCGACGATCCGGTGCTGTTTTTGGAGCACAAGCGGCTGTATCGCGAGACGTTTGGGCGGGCGATTTATCCCGGGCCGGAGTTTGCGATTCCGTTTGGTAAGGCGAAGATCGTGAAGCCGGGTAAGGACCTAACGGTGGTGACGTATGGCGCGGTTGTTCCGCGGGCTTTGCAAGCTGCGGTGAAGTTGGAGCGGGAGAAGGGAATCAGCGTGGAACTGATCGACCTGCGCAGCCTGTCGCCGTACGACTGGGAGGCAATTGCGGAGTCGGTGCGCAAGACCAGCAAGGTGATCGTGGCTCACGAGGATATGAAGAGCTGGGGCTATGGCGCGGAGATCGCGGCGCGGATTGGCGAGGAGTTGTTTGATTCGCTCGACGCTCCGGTTCGGCGGGTGGCTGCGATGGATACCTTTGTGGCGTACCAGCCGATTCTTGAGGATGCAATTCTGCCGCAGCCAGAAGATTTGTATCGGGCGATGGCGGAGTTGGCGGCTTACTGATCGCAGTTTCGCGAAGAGTGAATATGACAATTTCGCGGCGTGAGATGGTTGCGGGTTTGGCTGCTGCGGGATTTTCTTCTGGATGGCGGCTTGAGGCGGAACCGCCAGCGCAGAAGCTGCTGGACTATTTTGCGGCGAATGCGCGGCAACTTCTGCGGCCTGCCGGCGGGATTCTCAAGTATCCGAGTATTTCGTCCAGCCTGCCCGCAAAGCAGTATTCGAGCGATCTTTGGGACTGGGATACGTACTGGACGGCGTTGGTCTGTTTCGGGTTGCGGGTCTATCGAATAGATGCCGGTTTGCATGGCGAGGTGGTCGATCACGCTCGCGGAAGTCTGCTGAACTTTCTGGATCACCAGTCGGATGAGGGCCGGATTCCGATTTTGATCTCGCTGAACAACCCTGACTTTTTCGAGAGCGTGAAGAAAGATCGGGCGATTCATACGAATCAGGCGAAGCTGGTGATGGCGCAGTTGGCGTTGCTGGTTTGGGGCGATGATGTTGCGATCGGTGATGACAACGACCCGACGACGTTTGGGCGACCGTTCTTTTCGTCAGCGAATTTGCTGCTGAACAGCCTCTACTATCAGGACTTGATGGCGGCGGCGGAGCTGGCTCGGCGATTGAAGCTTGGGCCGGATTCTGACCGGATTCAGGCGACTGCGGATACGTTGCGGGCGAGGATTCAGGAGCATTGCTGGGATACGCGGGATCGCTTTTTCTATAGTCAGGATGTACAGGTCGTCGACCGCCGGACCGAGCTGATTCCGACAGTGCCGCCGGGTATGGCGACGGCATGGAAGAGCCTGCCACTGCGGATCCAGATGTTTACGGGATTTCTGCCGATGTGGTGTGGGGTCGCGACGAAAGCGCAGGCATTGGATTTGGTGCGTCTGCATTACAGGAACGATGCAACGTTTCGTTCGGCCTCCGGGGTTCGTTCGCTGTCGAAGCAGGAGACGATGCACTCTCTGGATTTCAGCTCGAACCCGAGTAACTGGCTGGGACCGACGTGGATCATTGTGAACTACTTTGTGTGGCGTGGATTGCGGGATTACGGCTTCAAAATCGAGGCGGCTGAGTTGGCGGCGAAGACGGTGCGGCGGTTGTCAGCGGACCTCGCGGCGAACGGCTCGCTGAACGAGTACTACCACCCCGATACGGGGAAGCCGCTAAGCCACCAGGGGTTCATGGATTGGAATCTGCTGGTGTTGGAGATGGTGGATTTTCACGGTCCGCTGGAGCTGTAACGCCAATCGAGAAGCAGATCCCTTCGGGATGACATAAAGATGCGGTCGAGAAACATTGGGTTTATAACTCGGCGCGCGCAACTTTTACGTCTGGTGCGGGGTTTTCCCCGGTGGATGCAATTTTATTTGCGATATTTGTCCGCTGGCATTCGATCTGGCGACAGCATCGGGGGTTTGTGCGATGAAGGCTTCTCGTTTGCATGATTTTGGTTCGGCGGCGTTAGTGGGAACGTTGTGCGCGTTGCTGGTTGGGCAACCGTTGTTGGCCGAGGTTCCGAAGATGAAGCCAGCACCGGTGGTGAAGTTGCAGGAGATTCAGGGCCAGCAGCGAGTCTTGCATGCGCTGAATCGGCTCATGTTTGGGCCGCGTCCGAGCGATGTTGCCGCTGTGCAGGCGATGGGGCTGGACAAATGGTTCGAGCAGCAGTTGAGCCCGGCGACGATTTCGGATTCGGTGCTTGAAGCGAAGCTGGCGGAGTATCCGGCGATGAACCTGCCGCTTGCTGAGTTGCAGCGCAAGTTTCCGGGGCCTCAGATGATTCGCGCGATCGTGGATGGCAAGGCTCCGATGCCGACCGATCCGTTGATGCGGGCGATGGTGGAAGATCAGAAAGAGTTCTACAAGCTGCAGCAGAAGGCATTGGCGGCACGTACTGCGAACGCCGCCGAAGGCATGACTCCCGCGTCCGATGGCGAAATGGGGATGGGTCAGCCCCCGGCTCCTGTCGCTACTGCGAAGGTTCGGACGAAGGCTCAGCAGATTGCAGATGGAATGAAGGCTCTTGATGCCGAAGCCGGGCCGGAGAAGGCTACAGAAGCTGCGGCTGATCCAATGGCTCCAGTTGCTGGGGCAGGTGCGCCGCCCCGTGAACTGGGGACGAAGCTCACGGCTATGGAGCCAGCGGATCGCTTCAGGGCGATCATGGCGCTTTCGCCAAACGAATTGCAGCGTTTGCGGCCAGCGGCAGGTCCTGCTTTGACGGCTGGGTTTACGCCGGAGCAGAAGGAAATTCTGATTGCTCTGCCGGGTTCGGTGCGGATGATCGCGCTGGAGGCGATGGAGTCGCGGCTAATGCGTGACATCTACAGCGAACGCCAGCTGGAAGCCGTGATGACGGATTTCTGGCTGAATCACTTCAATGTGTATGTCCGGAAGAATCAGAACGAGGCGTACCTGCTGCCTTCGTTTGAGCGCGAGACGATTCGGCCCAATGCGCTGGGGAACTTTGAAACCCTGCTGGTGGCGACGGCGAAGAGTCCCGCGATGCTGGAGTATCTAGACAACTTCCGCAGCGTTGGACCGGATTCGGCACAGGCCGCACGGATCAAGCGGGCGAAGGAGTTCGCTCCGAACGCGAAGTTATTGCAGCAGGCGAGCGCTGGGTTGAACGAGAATTACGGACGCGAGTTGATGGAACTGCATACGCTGGGCGTCAACGGCGGCTATTCCCAGGCCGACGTGACGCAGGTGGCGAAGGTATTTACGGGATGGGGCCTGGATAAGCCATTTCAGGGGACCAACTACGTCTTCGACGAGAGACGGCATGAGCCGGGGACGAAGACCGTGCTCGGCAAGGCGATCAAAGAGAATGGCGAAAAGGAGGGTCTGGAAGTACTGCACATGCTGGCTACCAGCCCTGCGACGGCGCACTTTATCTCAACCAAGCTGGCGGTTCGGTTTGTGAGCGATACGCCACCTGCGGCTCTTGTGGATCGCATGGCGGAGAGTTTTCTGAAGTCGAACGGAGACCTTAAGTCGGTGCTGCGGACGATGTACCACTCGCCTGAGTTCTGGTCGACGGAGGCGTATCGTGCCAAGGTGAAGACGCCGGAGGAGTTTGTGATCTCTGCGGTGAGGGCGAGCGGTGCAACGGTGAACAACCCGCAGTCGCTGGTGCAGTCGCTGGATAAGCTGGGGATGCCGCTGTATGGCATGCAGACTCCGAACGGCTACAGCTGGACGCAGGATGGCTGGGTGAGCACCGGAGCTCTGGTGAGCCGGATGAATTTCGCGCTGGTGCTAACGTCGGACCGAATTCCTGGCGTCCAAGTGGATTGGACCAGGCTGCTGGATGAGAAGCCGAAGGTGTTGCCGGTCTCTTATAGCCCCGGACCTACGGTGGACCCGGTTGCCGCGAAAGAGAAGCGCCTGGAAGAGATTCTGCTGGGGCAAGCGGTCAGCGAGAGGACCCGCGCGACAGTAATTGGCCAATCGACCGATACCACTGTCACCGAACAGGCGATGACCCAGTTCGATCTGGGGAACGGCGGCGGCAAAGGGCAGGGGAGATATATTCCACGTGGATTGCGACCGATGAATGGCCCGAATGGCGCGCTCGAAGATGCACAAGCTGCCGTAATGGCAGGGTTACTGCTGGGGTCTCCGGAGTTCCAGCGGCGGTAGGTTAGGCAATTTTGGGGATGGGCTGGGGTTCGATAGAGCAGACGAGCAAGGAGTTTTGCGATGAACACGATGAGACAGGCACTGGTGGATACGAGCGACTGGGGTTGCGATATGGGCGGGCGGGATCTCGCCAGACGCGGTCTGAATGGCGGACCATCCCGGCGGGCATTTCTGAAGGGTGGCGCGCTGGCCCTGGTGGGGACGTCGGTGATTCCGAGCTTCCTGCTGCGCAGCGTCATGGCAGAGGCGACCACGGCTGCGGCCAATGGCAAGCGCCTTGTGGTGTTGTTTCAGCGCGGCGCTGCGGACGGTCTGAATATCGTGGTGCCGTACCAGGAGAAGAACTACTACTCTATGCGGCCGTCGATTGCGATCAAGCAGCAGGACGTGCTCGATCTGAACGGATTCTTTGGGCTGCATCCGTCGCTGGCTTCGTTCAAGCCGCTGTATGACCAGGGATATCTGGCGATTGTTCATGCGGCTGGCTCGACCGACTCCTCCCGTTCGCACTTTGACGCGCAGGACTACATGGAGAGCGGCACTCCGGGCATCAAGAGTACGCAGGATGGCTGGCTGAATCGCGCGCTGCTGAACGGTCCGGCTCCGGATGGACCGGGTGGCAAGCCGTCGGCATTCCGTGCGGTCGCGCTGGGGACACAGGTTCCGAGGACGCTGCAGGGTAAGGTGCCGGCGATTGCCGTAAGCAATCTGGCGGACTTTTCAGTGGGTGGCAAGGGGCCGCAGACTTCGTCGATTTCAAATGCATTTCAGGCAATGTACGACGAGAGCTCGGACGCCGTACTGCACGGCACCGGGCAGGAGACGTTTGAAGCCGTGAAGATGTTGAAGGCGGCCGACCCAGCAAAGTACACTCCGGCGGCTGGAGTGACGTATCCGAACGGATCGTTTGGCAACAGTCTGAAGCAGATCGCGCAGTTGATGAAGGCGAATCTGGGCGTAGAGGCGGCATTTTCCGATATTGGCGGATGGGATACACACCAGAACCAGGGAGCGGCTACGGGGCAGCTTGCGAACCGGCTCACGGAGTTCGCAAATGGAATTTCGGCGTTCTGGAAAGATATGGGGGATGAGTCGGAAAATATAACGCTGGTCACTATGTCGGAATTTGGTAGGACCGCTCGCCAGAATGGTACCGGTGGTACGGATCATGGTCACGCAAACGTGATGTTTGTACTTGGCGGACAGGTAAAAGGTGGCAAGATTTACGGCAAGTGGCCGGGTCTGGATAACTCGCAACTGAACGAGGGCCGTGACTTAGCGGTGACTACGGATTTCCGGAGGGTGTTAGGGGAAGCTGCTTACAAAACTCTAGGTGCAAAAAATCTTGAGGCGGTATTCCCGGGTGCAAGGGTCAGTCCTTCAGAGTTTCTGGACTTCGTTTAGAAGCCTTTTGTTTCGATAACGTTACGAAGGTGTAGTGCGTGTGTGTGCTGTTTTGATCTCGCACGATTTATCTGTGGAAAACTATTCTAGAAACTGGCACATGGTTGCAAAAAACTGGTACAACTATTTGCGAGCTTTTGCGTCTGAATAGATGTAACGAGCAAGCGCCGGACTTTCAGTTCCCTCGGTCCCGGCTTCCCCTATCCGCAATACAATTTCCCCACCTATTATGTAAGGCGCCCTGAATACCGGGCGCCTTCACTTCTTTGAATTGAATGTTGGTTCAGGAAATTCCGAATTTGCGGTCCAGTGACATTGCGCCCGACCCGGCGACCACTAACATGAAGGCCATGACAAGGAGTGAGAGGCTGTACTGCGAGCCCGAGTAGCCGTGGTGGATGTCGACCATTGCCAGAGCCACCAGCATGTTGCCTGTGACCAGCAGAGCCCAGAAGCGGGTGAGCAAGCCGAAGAGGAGGAATAGCCCGCCAAGGCATTCCGTGGCAACTGAGACGTAGCCGAGCCAGTGGGGGAGGCCCAGGGTGACGACAAAATGGGCGAAGGCGTCAGCGCCAGCCAGGGGATGGGCTCGGTGCAAGCCGCCAGCAGGGATGACCTTGTCGTAGCCGTGGAGGAGCATGGCTACGGCGAGTACAAGACGGACGAGGGTGAGAGCCCGGGGCTGGAGGCGGTTCAGGAATCGGATCATGCTGGGGATAGGGTATCCCGTTATCCGATTGCGGT
>JAYVZU010000070.1:0-7513 GCA_043783075.1 Rhodanobacteraceae bacterium | reverse complement strand
GCGCGATCGCGGCTCAGCGCCAGAAAGCTGTTGATTCCCCTGCCGTTCGCGCCGTCTTCCGCCGCGATCAACCCATAGTGCCGCTCTGCCAGTCCGGTCGCCGAACCAGCCTTCACTGCAGCCTTCGCCGCCTCAATCGTAACCATCGTCACCGTTCAATCACCTTCGGAACCTTGAAGAATCGCCCATCCGACTCGGGCGCTGCTGCCATCACCGCACGCCGGTCCACCGACGGCTTCACCACATCCGCACGCAACGCGCCGCCAGCGAAGTCCGTCGACGCACCAAGCATCGCGCCAACCTGAGCCATGGGCTCCACGCCAGTCGTGTCCACTTCGCTCAACTGCGCGATGTAGTCGAGAATCGCGTTCAGGTCGTGCTGCATCCGCGGCTCTTCCTCCGCGGTCAACTCCAAATTCGCCAGTTCGGCCACGCGCCGAACCTCTTCCACCGAAACCGCACTCATACTCTTTTCTCCGAGCGAAACTTCTTCACTTCAAAGTGTATCCCGACGATCTTCACCCCGGCGATCTTCGCCAGTTGACTCTGCAGAACTGAGCCCATCGACCGCATCTGATCCAGCCACACCGAATCCTGCACCATCACCTCAACGACGCCGTTCTCGAAGCTAACGATCTCGCCACGATCCGCCATCGCCTTGCCGCAAGCCACCGGCCAGGCCGCCGCCAGACGGTCCATAACCGGCATCGTCTCCAGGCTACGAGCCAGGTTTTTCTTCAACATTTCGCGCATCGATTCCATTAAATAGACCTCATCGCAGCGGCCGCTCCAGAAACGCGAGAACCCACAAACTCCCGCAGCCGCGCCAGAAACACCGGCGTCGCAAACGTCGCCGCCCAGGCTTGAATCACTTTGGGTTCGAACGCCGATTCCGAAGCCTCGAATCGTAGTATCCCATCCATCACCGATTCCACAGTCTGGTCTTGAAAATAGACGCCAGTAGCGGAGTCCCCACCTCCGCGCACGGTCTCGAGAGACCCGCCAGCTCCGTAGCAGATGACAGGCCGGCCACAGGCCTGCGCCTCAAGCGGCACCATGCCAAAGTCCTCGTCGGCCGCGAACAGCAGCGCCCGACACTCCGCGTACTCCTGCCACAGCGCGTCAGTGCTGAGCGCGCCGAGAAACATCGTACCAGCCGTTGCAGCCCGCTTCAGCCGCGCCATCTCCGGCCCCTCGCCGGCGATGCGGAGCGGTCGCCCCAGCCGCTGGCAGGCCTCCATCATCAGCTCGGTCCGCTTATATCCGACCAACCGCCCCGCGCAGAGGTAGTGCTTCCCGTGTGTTGCGCTCCGGGCCAGATGCAGGTCGATCGGCGGATGAATTACCTCGGCGTCGCGCCCGTAGGCTCGCTGGATCCGGTCTGCGACGTAATCTGAGTTGGCGATGAAGTACGTCACTCGCTGCGCTGCGGCGATATCCCATCGCCGCACATAACCCGCCGAAGCCGTAAATAACGCACGCACCAGCCAACCCATCTGCGCGCGGTACTGCTCGTAACCGTCGTACAGATACCGCATCGGGGAGTGGCAGTAACAGATGTGGACCGCGCCGGGATCGACACGCACCCCTTTCACGGGGCCGCTGTCGCTCGAGATCACCAGATCGAAGCCACGCAGATCGAGGCTTTCGGTCGCAGCAGGGTACAGCGGCATCATGTGGCGATGGTGACTTGTGGCAAGCGGGACTTTTTGCAGAAGAGACGTGTGAAGTTTGCGGTCGATGAGACCTTGCGGCAGGCCCGGTTCAGCGGCCACGAGGGTGAAGATCTCAGCGTCGGGAAACAGGGATGCGATGCACTCCGCAACGCGCTCTCCGCCGCCTCGCGTTACGAACCAATGATGAACAATCGCAACCCGCACTCAGCTAGTATGCACCGTCGCGGTTGGCCACTGATTTAAACGTCGATACCAGAATTTTCATATCCGCGAACAGCGACCAGCCGAGTACGTAACGGCGATCCAAGGCGACCCGTTCGTCATAGGTCAGTTTACTGCGCCCCGAGACCTGCCACAGGCCGGTAACTCCAGGTTTGACACGGCAATAGTACTCAAAGCATCCGGCATACTTCTCCACCTCTGCAGCAACAATTGGGCGTGGACCGACCAGGCTCATATCACCCCGCAGCACGTTCCAAACCTGCGGCAGCTCGTCCAGGCTGAAGCGCCGCAGGAAGAGCCCTACGGGAGTGATGCGCGGGTCGTGCCGCAACTTGTGCGACTTCGCCCACTCGGCGCGCGCCTCTGGGTGACTGGAGAGATATTGTTCCAATAAATCGGACGAGTTGACACACATCGTGCGGAACTTCCACATGGAGAAGAACGCGCCATCGCGACAGATGCGACGGTGCGAGAAGAACGCGGGGCCGGGAGAGGTAAACTTGACCAGCAGACCGACAATAAAGAGCGCCGGCAGCAGCACGGGAAGGGCAAGGATGATCAGGAGGATGTCAAGATACCGCTTTATGAAGTGGTAGCGAATCAATCTCGACGGCAAGGCGACATAGGGTTTTCGACCGGAACGGTGGAACGTCTCAGTCGCGTCGGTCGTCCCGGCAAAGTGGCGCAGGATGGACTCGTCTGCTGTCGCTTCCGCTGCTCGGACGTTAGATGGCTGCAAGTCTTGCTGCATCAAGCAGCTCCCAGTTTGGTGATCTCACAATGGAACCTTGCCGCAATTTGGCTGTTCATCGGAAATTGAAGGACAAACTCTGTTCTGGTACCTACAGCCATAGGACGTCACCATTTCTTCGATTTCTTCATCTCGACCCAGCCTCGGGATTTGGGCTGTTTGGTATCGATGCGTAGGGTTCGGCGGCGGTGCAACTCTCAGGGAAAGATCAACATCCTGGGTCAGACTACCTTATGATTGTGGCGTTTCGACCATGTTACTTGGTGAAAGTTTTAAAACAAATCCCTATCTGGGATTGTGATGCCCAAATCAGGCTACGGGACGCTTCGGATACCATTATGTGATGCAAGTCATTGACACAGGTTTAGGAGACGTGAAAATCGTCCGCCCTCGGCGCTTTGGTGACGACCGCGGATGGTTTGCCGAGTTTTTCAACGCCTCAAGATTCGCGGCCGCCGGCTTGCCCACGCACTTCGTACAGGATAACCAGTCGTTTTCGGCTCAAAGTGTGCTGCGCGGGTTACATTATCAGCTCGGCAAACCGCAGGGGAAGCTCGTTCGTGTGCTCTCCGGCCACATCTGGGACGTTGCTGTCGACCTGCGCCGCGATTCGCCAGACTTTGGCCGCCACATCGCGTTTCATCTGAAGCCGTTGAATGACGCGGGTGAACCGGAGATGATTTGGATTCCCGAAGGTTTTGCCCACGGCTTCGTCGTCCTTTCAGCAGCCGCTGAGGTTTTGTACAAAACCACCGACGTTTATTATCCCGAAGGCGAACGCTGCATCCGGTGGGACGACCCGACGCTTGCCATCGATTGGCCGATAGACGGAATGATCCCGGCTGTCAGCGCGAAGGACGCGGTTGGTTGCAACTTCAGGGATGCGGAACTGCCCTAGCCACTAAAAAATAATCGACTTCCCGTGATGCCTCCGGCGTCGGGGGCCAATTTGCGCCCGATTGCCAACCCAGATTGCGAAAAAGGTTGCGCGCAACAGGTGCGAGTAAACCCGTGTTTCCTTCAATGCACTCTGTAAGAGATGCAAAGGTTACGAGGAGGAAGTCATGACGAGTACAAACGTAAAGGCGATGGTCGTAAAGATGTTCACAGCTGGCTTTCTCGTAGCAGCGGTCGTAGTCGCCGCCCCCACCAAGGCCGAAGCCCAGTGGTCTGTCGGTGTTCGGGTCGGGAATGCCCCTTCCTATGGTCAGGCTTATGGTCGTCCTGTGGTGGTCGCACCTGCCTATGGCTACTACGGCCAGACCTACTACGGTCAGCCCAGCTATGGCCGCGGCTATGACGAGGATCGGGACTACGACCACGAGCGCCGCGAGATTTATCTGCGCCACGAGCGCGAAGAGCGTTACGAACGCGAGCGCTTTGAACATTCACGGGATTGGGACCGCAGTCGTGGCCGCTATGACCGGGACGATTATCGCGACTACCGCGACTACCGCGACCATGATCGCCACTAACGAGCTGTAGTCGGCCCTGGGGAGCAGGTGCCGCAACAGGCAGGGAGCCACCATGGCTCCCTGCTATTTTCTTTCGCCGAGAGAATTCTACGGCTCGGTTCCGTCGCCATCCTCGATCAGGGAGGTCGAGCCGACCACATCAAACGTTGTCGCCTCTCCGGCGGTAGGCCGTAGCGTGACGCGCATCGGCATCCGCTGCCACTCGGCTGGCTGGCAGACCGGAATGAAGTGGTTCGCCTGCGGCCAGGGGCCGACCTGCTTCGCGACGACCGCGCGCCGTGCGCCGAGTTGGGCCACCACGGCGAACAATCCGCCCTTCGCAGTGGTGCCGATGCCGCAGTAGGCCGCGTAGTCGCGGAACCAGACGACGTTTGAGACTGCTGCATCGAAATCGACCAAATGCAGCGCGGCGATGTGGCCGGTGACTCGATCGACCAGCAGCCACGGACCGGGTTGCCAGACCCAGTGTGTGTCGCGGTCTGCGGCCAGAGAATCGTTGATCCGCATGACGCGGCGGACGGCAAAGCTACGGTCGGTGACTTCGTGGATCTCTCCCATGGTCCACTCGCGCTGCTGGTCGTCGACGATCAGCGGTCGAACCCTAAGTGTTGTGGTGTCTTCACTTTTGTCTTCGGCAGAAACATCGGGCGGCGTGTACGGCACGCGGCGAACAGCGCCCAGCGAGACGGCGTGCATCTTTGGCGGCCTGGCCATCTTTACGGGTGCTTTGGCCGGAACGGCCTGACTGTGAAGGGAGACAACGCCAAAAAACAGCAGAGGCACAAGAGCAAAACGGAAGGTCTGCATCTTGGCAGACTAGGCGTCCGAAGCTTGCTGCGCAAGGGCCGTTAAATGGAGTGCCGCGAACAATCCGGGGAGCGGACTGTTCGCGGACTTGATGGCTGTGGTCATCATCCTGCTTCGTTGTGGCCCGCGAAGCAACTCGCACTAGCGACGAGATTCCAGATGTTGACCACTAACCCGTGTTTCAAACGTCTACTTAAGTGGGGAGGGCCTGATTACTGTTACGCGTCCTACACCTGTTACTTAACACCCATTCGGACCCGAGTTCTATAACCAGTTTGGCCTGCTGCCATGACACTTTAGTGGAATATGCACCATTACTGGTGCATTTTACTCGTCGGCTCCCGATTTATCGGACTGAGAGCTACAAACAAGAGCCTCGACCCGTTGCAATCTGGATACCCCCTGTGACTCTGAGGCGAAGGAACGGCGATGCACAGTGTTTTCAAGAGGTATCGCCCACCCCGGAGTAGTATCGTTGCAATAGAGCAGCCGGATACCGCACGAAACGCACCACCGGCGCAGCGAATTTAGACGTAAGAAGCACGATTCACCTCGACAACCAAGGAAGGAATTTAGAGATTATGTGGAAGCCTAACCAACCCGGAACGAGCACACCGCCGGCCCCCGAGCCGCAGCGCCCGGTCACTCCCCCCACTTCAAGCTTCGACACCAGCGCGGCACGTCCGGTTGGAGCAGCAGCCGTCGCACCCGCAGGTGAACAAGCCACGATTGGCAAGTCACTGATTGTAAAGGGCGAGGTGTCCGGCTCCGAGTCGCTTTACATTGACGGCAAGGTCGAAGGCGCGATCAATCTTCCCGGCAACCGCGTTACGATTGGCCGCAATGGTCAGGTTGCGGCAAACATTCTAGCCCGCGAAATTGTGGTTCTGGGTAAGGTTCGCGGCAACTGCCAGGCGTCGGACCGAGTGGACATCCGCAGCGAAGGCTCGTTGACGGGCGATGTCATCGCGGCGCGCATCTCGATTGAAGATGGCGCGTTCTTCAAGGGCGGCATCGACATCCGCAAGGCTGGCGCAGACGTGAAGCCGGGTACGACACCGGCCGTCGCTGAGCCGGTTGTTATCAGCAGCTAGTTGCTTAGATCGCAAAGAGCCCCGGCTTCGGTCGGGGCTCTTTTGCGTCTGGGACCTACGAACATCACACAAAATTTCGTAGGACTGCGAAGCTGATCGCGGTTGCGAGCATCGATACGATGGCTGGTTTGGGAACTTGAATCTGCGGGCGACCGGACACTGCGCGGACGGATTCTATTGCCAGATACACCAGCAATATGGGCACCAGGACGACGAATAGGCCATTCCAGTGCATTGCCTCTTTAAGGTTTCCGTGGAGTAACGCGGCGAGGGCTCGGGTTGCGCCGCACCCAGGGCAAAGTAACCCGGTTAGGGCGTGGAATGGGCACGGGGGATAGAATCCGTAGCTCTCGGGCGGAAATCGGTACAGAACTACAGAGACTGCAGCCAGTCCAGACACAGCCGCCGCCAGCGTGAGGTGGGCTTGGCGGCGGCGGTGGGTGAGACATGTCATGACAGAGATCAGAAGCCACGACCTGCGCCGAAGCGTGCGGCCTGCTTGATCGCGTTGATGCGGTTGAGGTGGTACTGGAAGTAAATACCGCCGAAGAAGAATGTCATCACCGGGCCGAGGCGGAGCCCGACGGGTTCTACGGTGTTGAAGTGCTCTTCGAGCGACGCCCGCATGATGAAGCGAGAGACGAAGATCATGATGAAGTAGAGCAGGTTCAGCATGCTGACCAGCGGGTTCTGGTGCGTGTAGTAGTTCGAAAACACTGAGTGAACCGAGCTGGAATCGGTCATATCGATGTTCACGATGGAATGTGTGGCGGCACGGACGACCATCGACAGGATCAGAATGCCGTATTGAACCCCGTAGCTCATCAAAGCCTTGCTGTTGGGCTGGACGCTGCGCAGCCAGGCGGCCTGAACGACCGTGAAGACCTTCGAGAACAGGGTGCAGGTGATCCAGGCAAAGAGGGTGTAGAGCCCCCAATGCAGGTTTGGCGCATCCTGATAGGCGAGGGCGGGCGTGACCGGCTGTGCGTAATTCTGCACCGGCTCGGGATTGGCGTAGCTGGGTGTCGAGAAGCTGGGTGTCGAGAAGGCAGGCGCGGAAAAGTCTGCAGGCGGTGCAGCCGGAGTGAGTAGTTGCGAGACTGGAACCCAGTCCGACATCTCTTCGCTCTTCGCCATATCGGTGACGAGGATATTGCCGGTCGTGACATAGCGCTGAATATCTTCGAGGGTGTATGGCCCGTACTGCTGACCGTTGCGCGAAATCTGATAGTGCATCGTGTGCTCTCCTGAGTGGGGCGACGTGTGGGCTGACGGAATTTATGTCTGTCGAAAGCTACGTCCGATAGTTACACGGAGTTCCGTGGGGCACAACAAATTTGGAGTTGTTGCCGCAGAAAGACAACTACAGAGATTCTGGCTTTGCCAGAATGACGGCTATGCAGTTCCGCTATCGGCTGTGGTGAGGATGGTATCTGCGGCCGCTCGGCTTAGGTGGATGCGGATATCCTGCGAGTGGTGGAAGGCGAA
>JAYVZU010000069.1:0-7531 GCA_043783075.1 Rhodanobacteraceae bacterium | reverse complement strand
GACGTTGTCCAAGCGAGTCTCAAGCTGCTGCAAGAGGAGTTCGCCGGTGACACCGGTTTTGTTCGCGGCTTTCTGGTAGTAGGCGCGGAACTGAGTCTCAAGGGTGAAGTAAATGCGCTTCGCCTTCTGCTTCTCGCGAAGCTGGAGACCGTAGCCAACTACCTTCTTGACCTTGCGCGACTGGCCGTGTTGGCCTGGCGGGAAGTTGCGCTTCTCGATGGGGCATTTCTCTGAGAAGCATTTTGCACCCTTGAGGAAGAGCTTGGTTCCGTCGCGGCGGCAGAGGCGGCAGACGGGTCCTGTGTAACGTGCCATTTTCTATTTCTCCTGACTTCGGGTGACGATCGGTTTACACGCTGGTGGCGTTTCGTCCCGATCCTGTGAAGTTGTCAGTTCTCAGTCACTAGTTCTCAGAAATGACCCGAGAAAACTGACAACTGAGAACTGGATACTGGGAACCGTTGCTCAGACTCTGCGACGCTTGGGCGGACGGCAGCCGTTGTGCGGCATCGGCGTAACGTCGCGGATCGAGCGAACATCGATCCCGGCGGTTGCGAGAGCGCGGATCGCGGACTCACGACCTGAGCCGGGGCCCGAGACGCGAACATCGACCGAGCGCAGACCGTGATCGCGAGCCGCGTTGGCTGCTCCGACTGCGGCCTGCTGCGCCGCGAACGGAGTGCCCTTGCGGGAACCACGAAATCCGAGCGAACCCGACGACTTCCAGCTGATCGTGTTGCCGGTCTGGTCCGTGATGGTGACGATGGTGTTGTTGAACGAAGCCTGGATGAAAACAAGGCCGTACGGAACATTTTTCCGTTCGCGCTTTTTGAACTTCTTACCTTTGCCGGCTGCAGCCTTGCCGGATTTCTGCTGATTCTGTGTCTTCGCCATTTATTTCGTCGCTTTCTTCTTGCCGGCTACGGTTCCCTTGCGCGGTCCTTTACGGGTACGCGCGTTGGTGTGGGTACGCTGACCGCGGACAGGCAGCGAGCGGCGATGACGCAGACCACGGTAGGACTGGATCTCGATCAGGCGCTTGATGTTGAGCGAAATCTCCTTACGGAGATCGCCTTCGATCTGGCCCTGCTTTTCGATGATCTGACGAATCTGGTTGAGTTGATCCTCATCGAGCGTGCCAACCTTGACGATCGGGTCGATGTCGGCTTCGGTAAGAATCTTCGCTGCGCGAGAATCTCCGATGCCATAGATATAGGTGAGGCCGATGCGTACCTGCTTGTTATTGGGTACGTCGACTCCGGCAATACGTGCCATGTGAAAGTCCTTTGTTTGTCATTCCCAGGCTTGGCCGGGAATTTAGGGTTGTGGTTTGCGGTATTTCCGCCGGGTTCAACGCAAGCCTTGACTTCGGCTAACTAGCCCGGTGGGACCGGTGTTGCTATCGGAACGAGTGACTAACCCTGCCGCTGCTTGTGCTTCGCGTTCTCGCAGATAACACGAACCACGCCGCGGCGATGGATCACCTTGCACTTGTCACAAATCTTCTTTACGGACGCACGAACCTTCATAAATCTCCTCGAAAATAGCCGTTGGCTTCTGGCCGCTAGCTTTTGGCTAATGGCCTGCCGACGTACCTGGGTAATGCTTTTGGATTTTCGTTAAAGGCTAAGAGTTGACAGCTAAGTGCTGTCTACTTATAGCGATACACGATACGGCCGCGGTTGAGGTCATACGGACTGAGCTCAATTGCGACCCGGTCGCCGGGGAGAATGCGGATGAAGTTCTTGCGCATGCGTCCTGAGACGTGAGCCAGAGCTTGGTGCTTATTCTCGAGCTCCACCTTGAACATGGCATTCGGCAGCGTCTCGACGACGACCGCCATCACTTCAATTGCATCTTCCTTCGACAAACGAATCTCCTTGTTAGAAACATGGCAGACACGCGCGGCACGTTGACCGCGTGATGCACCATCATCAATACTACCGCAGATATGCTGATTTTGACGAATATTATGCGGTGGACAGCTTTACTTGCGAGTTTCCAGTGCGAGAACTGCGTAGGCAGTTGCCGCATCCTGCATGAAGAGGGCGGGATCACTGGCCGGATCGCACTGTTTGTTGATTGAGAGCGCGCGCCATGCGCCGTCTGATTGCTGATTTGCGGCGAGCCAAATCAATCCACGCTTCAAAACGGGATCAGGGCTGGGAATGCCCGGCCGCTCCATTGCCAGGACAGCAATGCCCGTGGCGTAACCATCACTTTCGGTTGGTTCGGGGGAGTCGTCCTTGCGCTCGCGCTCGTCCATGTTGGTCGTGTTCCAGCCACCGTCGGCCTGCTGCTGATTTTGAATTCTCGCGAGCAATATTTTACGTTCGGCGGGAGTGAGGAAACTAGCCTCTGTTGCGGAGGCCCATAGGACATACAGTTGATTCAACACGGGTTACTTGGCATATCCACGACGTAGAAACGCCTGGAGGCGGTCAAGATGAACCTTGACTTCGGGTTCCCTCGCGTAGCCGTCCGGAGCATTCTGGACGGTGGCCATGAGGAGTGCGGCACATTGATAGCCGGACTCCTCCCCTTCCCACGGGCCGGGGTGAAAGTTCTGCCAGATCCATGCGCCGTTACACTCGTCTTTGTCCTGCTGGAGTGCCCAGGCGTTGTCGAAGGCGGTGCAAGTGATGGGGCGGAGATGGCCTTGGGCTGTGTCGTAACTGGTAAGGATGACGGCATTCAGAACCGACTCGGTGACATGCGCTTCGACGGTCTTGCCGGGGCCGCTCTTCTCGTCCGAATAGAAGGGAATCATCTCCGCCCAGTGGCTGACGCGCTTCTCGACGCTAGATAACATGACCTTGTTGGTGGCGGTTATGGCGGGCTCCCCAAGTACGCGCTGCAGGATAGGCCGGGCCATGGCATTTGGCAACTGGGTGTGGCACGACACGCAGACGGTGCCCTGATTCTTCTGGGCACGAGGCCAGTTCTGCCACCAGATCTCTCGTTCAGCCGAATATTTTGAGGTTGTGCGCAAGCTCGTGGAAGCCGGATGAACGGCGCCGTGAACTGGCACGAGTTGAGTCGCAGAGACGCTGACCAACAGTAGCCAGACAAAACACAAATCCCCAAGACTCGGTTCGTGATCGTACAAATCCTGTTGAGCTGGGGCGGTCTGATCGTGGAGATGTCGCTATTCTATCCAGCGGGTAAGGCTAACGGGTCAGAATAACCGGGCCATCCTTGGTGATGGCGACCGTGTGCTCGAAGTGCGCGCTGTAGCTGCCGTCGACAGTGACCGCAGTCCAGCCATCCTTCAGTACCTTGACTTCGGGCTTGCCGGCGTTGATCATTGGCTCGATCGCCAGGACCATCCCAGCCTTCAAACGCGGACCTTTGCCAGCGTCGCCGTAGTTGGGGACCTGCGGATCTTCGTGCATGGCCTTGCCAATTCCGTGCCCTACAAACTCGCGAACGACGCCAAAACCTTCGGCTTCGCACATCTGCTGGACGGCAGCGGAGATATCAAATAGGCGCCCACCCGGGACTGCTTTCGCTATGGCGGCGTAGAGCGAAGCCTCAGTTACAGTGAGGAGTTTGCTGATCTTCGCGCTGGGCTTGCCAATGGCATAGGTGACGGCAGCGTCAGAGTAGAAACCATCGAGGATAACGCCGCAATCAATTGAGAGGATGTCGCCGTCCTTCAGGATTGTCTTGACGTTGGGCATACCGTGGACTACTTGCTCGTTGAGCGAGGTACACAGAGCCGCAGGGAAACCATGATACCCCTTGAAGGCTGCCTTGGCGCCAAACGAGTCAATTTTCGCGTTAGCGGCGTTTTCAAGGTCCATCGTAGAGGCTCCGGCGACGACCAGGGGCCGAATGTGGTCGTGAACCTGACGAAGGAGTTCGCCGGAGCGACGCATCTTGTCGATTTCGTGCTCGGTCTTGAGCATGATCGCCATAGTTAGACTCCCTTGCTTCCGGTGGGCGCACGGAGTTCCTGCAGGCGAGCGCGAATCTCGCGTGTGACTTTGGCAACATCTTGTAAACCGTCGACCTGGGCGAATCGCCCTTTAGACTGGTAGTGCGGAATAACGGGCGCAGTCTCTTCTTCGAAAACCTTCATGCGTTCTTCGAAGACAGCAAGCGTATCATCTTTGCGCTGCTGGAGTTCGCTGCCGTCGATATCGCAGATACCTTCGACCTTTGGAGCTTGCGAATATATGTTGTAAATGTGTCCCTGGGGACAGATTCGGCGTCCCGTGATGCGACGCAACAAATCATCACGCTCCACAACCAGACTCAGGACAACCACTGAATATTCCGGGTTAGTGCGTGCAAGGTAGGTATCGAGCCAGTCCGCCTGCGGAAGCGTACGGGGAAATCCATCCAAAACATAGCCGCGGGAGCAGTCGGGCTGCGCGAGCCGCGTTGCAACCATCTGATTCACGAGCTTATCGGAGACCAGAATACCCTTGTCGATCAGCTCACTTGCAGCGAGACCAAGCTCTGTGCGACGGGTGCGGTGATCGCGGAGCAGGTCGCCCGTTGAGATCTGCGGGACATGGAACTCCGCCATCAACACTTTGGCCTGAGTTCCCTTGCCTACACCGGGAGGCCCAATGAGAAGCACCGGTCCGGGAACAAAGTCATTCCCGGAGTCGGTGCTGTTTGTGGCAAGAGTTTCGAGATGTGCAGAGGTGTCCGTCAACGTTCTACGGCCCCTACCAGCTACGCCGGCCACGGATGCGGCCGGACTTCGGACTGAAGCCGTCGTAGTGGCGCATGATCAGCTGAGATTCAATCTGCTGCACGGTGTCCATTGCGACGCCGACTACGATCAACAGCGAAGTGCCGCCAAAGTAGAAGTTCACGCCGAGTCCATTCACCATCCAGTTGGGTAGGCTATCGAAGACGCGTCCGATCAGCCAGATGTGGTTGAAGTGGATGCCGCTAATCATCATGGTTGGGATGAGCATGATGATGATGAGGTAGATAGCGCCGACGAGCGTGATTCGCGTCAGGACGTCGTTGATGAAGTCCGACGTACGCTTGCCGGGACGGATACCGGGGATGAATCCACCATACTTCCGCATATTGTCCGCGATGTCATCGGGACGGAAGACGATGGAAATATAGAAGTAGGCGAAGAAGATGATCGCCACCATGATGAGCAACTCATAGAGCGGCTCGCCGGGTGCGATAGCGCGGAGAATTGGTCCGAAGAAGGTGGTGTCCTTCAGCTGTGCCGAACCAAAGAGGCTGAGGTTCGAGAGCAGGAGCGGCGCCGACAAGATTGAGCTGGCGAAGATAACCGGCATAACGCCACCGGAGTTTACCTTCAGCGGGAGGTGAGTGGACTGGCCCCCCATCATCTTGCGTCCGACGATGCGCTTCGCGTATTGGACCGGGATGCGACGCTCAGACCGCTCGACGAAGATGATAAACGCAACGACTGCGACCATCAGGACGAGCAGAATGAGGATCGCAATGGGAGTAAATGCACCCCAGGCTTGGGTCGTCGCCTTGTCGTAAAGATCCTGCACGCCCCGCGGGAGACCGGCGACGATACCCGTAAAGATCAGCAGCGACATACCGTTTCCGATACCGCGCTCCGTGATCTGCTCACCGAGCCACATGACGAATGCAGTTCCGGCGGTCAAGGTGATGACACACAGCGGAATGAAGCCCCACTTGGACATCGTGACCATCGACTGGCCGGCGTTGGTCTGGGTGAGGGTGAGAGCGATAGCAGTCGACTGAACCACGCCGAGCAAAACCGTGACGTAACGGGTCCACTGGGTGATCTTGCGGCGGCCCATCTCACCTTCCTTCTGTAGCTTGGCCAAGGGTTCGTAAATAACCGAGAGCAGCTGGAAGATGATGGATGCCGTGATATACGGCATGATGCCAAGCGCGAAGATCGTCAGGCGACGCAGACTTCCACCCGAGAACAGGTCAACCAGGCCCAGCGCTGAGCCAGCGTTTGCGTTGAAAAACTGCGCAAGTGCCTTTGCATCGATGCCCGGAGTTGGCACGTGAGAGCCAAGCCGGTATACCGCGAGCATGCCGAGCGTAAACAGAACCCGGGTGCGGAGCTCTGGAATCCTGAAGATATTTGCGATTTTCTCAAGCATCGGGTGGTCCTTAGGTGTGCGTTAGCCTGGTGTTGTGGTCGGTCAACCGGAAACGGACTATTCTACTGTTCCGGCAGGCAAACAGCACGACGCGGATTACGCGTCCGGCAACTACGCCGTTGCTTCTTCGCCGCCGACGACGACAGCCTTGCCGCCAGCCTTCTCGATCGCTTCCTTCGCGGTCTTGGAGAACTTGTGTGCATAGACCGTGATCGCAGCTTTGATCTCACCGTTGTTCAGAACCTTGACTAGGGAGTTCTTGCGGCGGTGCAGACCCAGCTCGGCGATCGTCTCGAGCGTGAACTCAGAGACATTCGCTGCAGCGTTGATCTCAGCGAGACGGTCGAGACCGACAACCGTGTACTCGACACGGAAGATGTTGGTGAAACCACGCTTGGGGAGACGACGGTGAAGCGGCATCTGGCCGCCTTCAAAACCGCGCATCAGGGACGAACCCGAACGCGAACCCTGACCCTTGTGTCCACGGGTGGAGGTCTTACCCATGCCCGAACCCATACCGCGGCCGACACGCTTCTTGTTTTCATTTGCCTTTTTTGGGGCGCGCAGATTGGAGAGATTACGAATTGCCATTTTGATTTCCTCGCTTAACGCCGAACGGCTCCTTATGTTGATTTCGGGCCGCCCGACTCGCATGTGGAGTGGTGCGTAATTGGATTATTCGACGACGCGGACGAGGTGAGGAACCTTCTTCACCATGCCGTGAATCGACGGGGTATCTTCGCGTTCGATGATCTGGTTTAGCCGCGTGAAGCCGAGACCTTTGATGGTCAGTTTCTGCTTCGTCGGCGCGCAGATCATGGAGCGGAAGTACTGAAGCTTGATCTTTGCAACATCTGCCATGATTCTTCTCCCGGGGCTAAAGCCCCACTTAGTGCTGGCCGGAATTGGTCAAGACTGAAGCCCTGACCTACTCCGAAAACTAGAGTTCGTCGACCGTCTTACCGCGGCCAGCAGCAACTTCTGCCTTGTCGCGGAGCTGGATAAGAGCGTCAAACGTAGCTTTGACCACGTTGTGCGGGTTTGCAGTTCCGAGCGACTTCGTCAGTACATTTTGAATTCCGCACGAAGTCATCACTGCACGAACCGTCTTACCCGCGATAACGCCGGTACCTTCAGGAGCTGGCTTCAACATGACCTGGCCGGCGCCGAAGTGGCCCAGAACCTGGTGAGGAATCGTCGTCTCGGTGAGGTTGATCTTGAAGAGGTTCTTCTTCGCCGACTCAATACCCTTGCGGATCGCCTGCGGAACTTCCTTCGCCTTCCCGGAGCCGTAGCCGACCACGCCCTCAGCCGGATCGCCGATGACGACCAGTGCGGCGAACGACATATTCTTACCGCCCTTGACCACCTTCGTCACGCGGTTGATCGAGACGACCTCGTCCTTGAGGTTGAGGCGGTTGGCGTCGATTTTCTTG